>JAABQE010000252.1 GCA_011391655.1 Hydrogenophilales bacterium | reverse complement strand
AACCTGCCTGGCATCAGCGGATTTCAAGTGCTGAAAATCCTGCGTGAAGATCCGGCAACGGCGCACATCCCGGTGCTTGCCATCAGTGCCAATGCCATGCCACGCGACATCGACAAAGGCCTGGAGGCTGGATTCTTCCGCTACCTCACCAAGCCGATCAAGGTCAACGAGTTCATGGATGCGCTGGACAGGGCGCTGGGATTTGCAGAAACAGGAATTGACGGCGCCGTGATGCCAGAACCCTCGTGATGATCAGTGCCACCGATATTCTGAACGCCAGTATCCTGATCGTCGACGACCAGGAAGCCAATGTGCAGTTGCTGAATCTCATGCTGCAGGAAGCCGGCTATCGGAGTATTACGTCGACGCTGGATCCGCATGCCGTTTACGCGCTGCATCGGGACAACCACTATGACCTGATTCTGCTTGATCTGCAGATGCCCGGCATGGATGGCTTTCAGGTGATGGAAGCCCTGAAGGAACTCGAGCCTGACAGCTATCTTCCGGTACTCGTGTTGACGGCCCAGCCGGGCCACAAACTGCGGGCGCTGGCTGCCGGCGCGAAAGACTTCATCAGCAAACCCTTCGACCTGATGGAGGCCAAAGCGCGGATTCACAACATGCTCGAAGTACGCTTGCTATACAAGCAACTCGAGCATTACAGCAGTGCGCTGGAATCCCTGGCGCTGCATGATGCGCTGACCGGGCTGCCGAATCGGCGGCTGTTGTTTGACCGGCTTTCACTGAGCATTGCCCATGCGCGCAGGAACAGTGGATCGATGGCGGTAATGTGCCTGGATCTGGACGGATTCAAGCAGGTCAACGACAGCATGGGCCACGATGCAGGCGATGCGTTGCTGCTGGCAGTCGCCAATCGCCTGATGGATGCGGTGCGTGAAGAAGACACGGTGGCGCGCCTGGGGGGTGACGAATTCGTGATCGGATTGTGGGAAGCAAGCCACGCCGACGCGGTGGCCAGGCTGGCAGAAAAGGTGGTGCAATCCGTGTCGCCGCCCTACCGTATTCAAGGCCGTGACGTGCACATAACGGTCAGCGTAGGGGTAGCCATGTATCCCACGCATGGCGAAGAGGTGGAGACGCTGCTGAAAAGTGCGGACCTGGCCCTGTATGAAGCCAAGCGCGCCGGCAAGAACGGTTATTGCATTGCAGTACAGCGCGCGCCGACCTGATGGCCGCCACGCGTTTTGAAGTAAGGTTCCCTCAGGGAACACCGTTTTTGAGTCAATGAGCGAAAGAAAACCCTATGTTAAGCAGCGCCGATTTTTTTAACGCCAGCATTCTGATCGTGGACGATCAGGAGGCCAATGTGCAGTTGCTGGAGCAGGTGCTGCGCGAAGCCGGCTACGTCTGCGTGACCTCGACGATGAATCCGCAGGCGGTCTGTGCGTTGCATCAAAAAAACTGCTATGACCTGATCCTGCTCGACCTTCAGATGCCCGAGATGGATGGGTTCCAGGTGCTGGAATGTCTCAAGACCATCGATGCGAAAAACTATCTGCCGGTGCTCGTGATTACCGCTCAACCGGCTCACAAGCTGCGCGCGCTGCAAGCCGGCGCCAAGGATTTCATCAGCAAGCCGTTCGATCTGGTCGAAGTCAAGGTGCGCATCCACAACATGCTGGAAGTGCGGCTGATGAACAAGAAACTCGAGAATTACAACAAGGTGCTGGAACAAACGGTGCAGGAGCGGACCGCCGAGCTGCGCGAAAGCGAAGCCCGCTACCGCAGCCTGACCGAGCTGGCTTCCGACTGGTATTGGGAGCAGGACGAAGACGGCCGTTTTACCAAAGTGTCCGGCCCGGTGCTGGAGATGCTCGGCATCCGGGTTGACGCCCTGGGCGTAAAATCAGGCGATGCGCAAACGGCAGGCTGGAACGAAGCCGAGCGGGACGAGCTTCAGGCAAAGATCGCCGCCCGGCAGCCCTTTCTGGATTTTGTTTTCCACCGCATCAATGCCGATGGATCGCAACAGCAGTTCAGGGTAAGCGGGGAGCCGATGTTCAATCAATCCAGCCGCTATATCGGGTATCGCGGAATCGGCGTCGAACTCACATGAACATAATCGCGCACAGGATCATGACGGTCACTCATGCCATCAAGCCATAGCCCCAGTCAGAACCACCTGCTGGCTGCGCTGCCCACAGCGGAATTCGACGCTCTGGCCGAGCACCTGGAATGGGTTCCGATGCCGCTGGGCAAGATTCTCTATGGGCCCGACGAAAAGCTGCAGCATGCCTATTTCCCCACCACCTCCATTGTGTCGCTGCAGTATGTGATGGAGTCGGGCGCAACGGCTGAAACCGCAGGGGTGGGCAATGAAGGCGTCGTCGGGGTCTCCCTGTTCATGGGCGGCGAAACCACCTCAAGCACGGCTGTCGTGCAGACTGCCGGCCATGCTTACCGGCTGGAGGGGCAATGGTTGAAGGAGGAGTTTCAGCGTGCCGGCCTGATGCAGCGTTTGTTGCTGCGCTACACCCAGGCGCTGCTGACGCAGACCGCGCAGACGGCAGTGTGCAACCGGCATCATTCACTGGAGCAGCAGTTGTGCCGCTGGCTGCTGTTGACGCTCGATCGCATGTCGACGAATGAATTGATCATGACGCAGGAACTGGTCGCCAGCATGCTGGGTGTGCGCCGTGAAGGCATCACCGAAGCGGCCGGGAAATTGCAACGCGCCGGGTTGATCAGCTACCGCCGTGGCCACATTGCCGTACTTGACCGGCACGGTCTGGAGACGCACGCGTGCGAGTGCTATGCCGTGGTCAAAAAGGAATTGGCGCGCCTGCTGCCCGATGTGCAATATCACCATGCCGGTGCGGAAACAGATCAATAAGCGCCTTTTCCGCTCGCTATTTCTCCCATTTTTTTCAATTGATGCCGGGCTGCACACATGCCCTGCATGTGCCCGGTTTGATTGCCGCTTATGTTCGTCAGCAGACAGACCGGGGGGCGCCTTCTCCATAAGATGCAAGCATCGGAGCCAGGCATGCGTGCTTGCCTGAGTGCAGTTCGCAACGGTGCGAAACACCGGGCGCGTGACTTTCAGAAAAGGAGATGTCCCATGAAAGCGATACAGGGATTCACGTTCAGTACCGTTGGCGCCGCCGCCGTCGGTGGACTTATCGGCCATGAAGTCGGCGATACATGATCAACATACTCAGTGCCAGTCTGCCCGGTCGCTGCGTCACGCTCATGCATTACCATGCGTCCGCAGCAGGCATGGGCGACACGCTCAAGCTCGCTGCCGGGCAAACAAGTTACCAGGAGAACCACATGATGACACTCGACAAGATGGCCCGCACGTCACTGGCTATGGGGGCGTTGTTTGTTACGCTATCCGGCTGCCAGAAGCAGGAAGGCCCGGCGGAGCAAGCAGGCAAGCAAGTCGACCAGGCGACAGAGCAGGTCGGTGAAAAGCTTGAAAACGCCGGTGAAAGCATTCAGGACGCGGCAAAGGGCGACAAGGAGTAATCCTCGCCCTGCTTTCGCTGGCAATGCGGTTCAGCCGCACGCGCGGGCAAAGCGCGAGCGAACCCGCGCCGCGAGCCGAGAGCAATGGCAGGACGCCTGGATTTTCAGTTCCGCCTATCCCGCCTATCCTGTAGCAGCCCCCACTTTCCCGAACAGGAAAGGATCGGCCGCACGGGCGCGGAACGACTGAACAATACGTGACCCGGCCTCTGTAACCCTGCCCTGCAATTCTGACAACAGCTTCAGATTGGCGAGCAGGTGGCCTTGAGCCACAGTCCCGTGAACAGTATGTGGCGATGCTTGATGCTGCCCTCGGCATGGACATGTTCATGCCGAGGGCAGCGTGCAGATTGCGGGCGTTCATCGTTGGTTCATCATGGCTCGCACAACGCTTCTGCAACACACGCACGACCTGCCAGTCAGGTCACTTGAACCCGATGAACCGACCGCACCATGTCTACCGTACATTGGTTTCTGCTCGTGGACGGCCCGAATGTCCGGGAGAGCGGACAACCGCCATCCGGATCGCAGGACAGGGATGAAAGACAGCAGGGCAAGGACGCCCCCCCGAGCAAAAGCGGAATCAAGAGCAGGAGCAGGACCGGGATCGAATAATTCATCCAAGCTGGGCTGATCTCCCTCTTCACTTTGGGTAGGCGATCTCGCGCTTGCATCGTTTTCGAGTCCAGCACGCTCACGCAGTTTGGGGTTTTTCACACTCCCGTTTTGGCAGGCAGGCAGGCAGGCAGGAAGAAAGAAGCGTAGTACCATCTCCTCGCCACCCTGCTCGCGGCTCGAATCGAGCGCATCGCTCGAACGAAAAAACACGCCACAAGGCTTCAAAAACAGGACGACGAATATGGCCAATATGCCTCCGGGTAAAAATTTATCCAGCACGGGATGTTTACCCCCGGAGAGCGGCTGCATGCATGCAGCGTCGTTGATATCGGCCGATTATTGATATGTTGCCTATGGAAACCAGAAACCTGCCGCGGCACCAGTTAATCGAAAGACTCATGGCACAGCACCCTGAAAACGTTGCGGATGCCGCGATTCACTTATGGGAGCAGATGGCGACCCAAATCATTTCGATCGTGGGTGAGGATGGGTTCAATTCACTGTATGCGAGAAGTGTATACCTTGCCCAGCCGACATTTCCCTGGCTCATGGCCAGCGCCCTGCCGCAACAGAATGGTCAACGGTTCGCGGAATTCAAAAAGGGGCTCGAAGGACAATCGCCGTCGCAAGCCCGCGAAGCAAACAGCCTGTTACTGCTCACGTTCACCGGCATCCTGGCCGCGCTGATTGGCGAACCGTTAACCACCCGCATTTTATGGTCTGCCTGGGGCGATGACGCTTCGACCAGCACCAGCAAGGAGTTCAAGCATGAGTAACAAGGTAAACATACGTTGTCTGCCATCCGGCGTACCGGGCCTGGACAACCTGTTGGGCGGAGGCCTGCCGGAATTTTCGTTTAACTTGATTGCGGGCACGCCGGGAAGCGGAAAAACAACGCTCGCTCACCAGATCATGTTCTCGCTGGCCAACCCGCAATACCGGGCACTGTTCTTTACGGTACTCGGGGAGCCCGCTTTGAAGATGCTGCGCTACCAACAGCAATTCACGTTTTTTGATCACGACAAAATCAATGACTCGATCCGTTTCGTCAACCTGTCTGCAGAGCTCCTGGAGGGGGATTTTGACCGCGTCCTGGCACGCATCGCCGACGAAGTGAAAGCCTATGCACCCAGCCTGGTGTTTGTGGATTCGTTTCGATCAGTCGTGCAGTCAGCCAAGCGCGAGGACCAGAGCGGGTCCGATCTGCAGCGGTTCGTGCAACAACTGGGCATGCAAATGACGAGCTGGCAGGCCACTACCTTCCTGATCGGTGAGTATCTGGCGCCAGAGGCAGAGTCGAGTCCTGTCTTTACCGTGGCGGACGGCATCCTGTGGCTTTCGCAAAATTTGCACCGCAACTCCATGGTGCGCAAGATGCAAGTGGTCAAAATGCGGGGTCAGGCCCAGGCCCCGGGTTTGCATACGTTCCGCATTAGCGATGCCGGACTCCATGTTTTTCCGCGGGCGATTGTCCAACCGGGCGGGGTGACCGGGTCCGAGACGTCCACGGGAGATGCACGTGTGCCCATGGGGATACCCGGCCTCGATGAAATGCTGGGAGGCGGCTTGCCGGCCGGCTATTCGCTGCTCCTGGTCGGGCCATCCGGTTCCGGAAAAACCATCCTGGCGACGGAATTTCTCGCCGAAGGGGTGCGTCGGGGCGAACCCGGTGTGATTGCGGCGTTTGAGAAAAGCCCCAGCCAACTACTGAACAATAAACTGTCTGCGCTGGTCAAGGCCGGGCAAGTGGGGGTGATCAATACGCGTTCCCTGGATTTGTCGATCGATGAAACCTTGCATGACTTGATCAAAATGATTAACCGAATGCAGGCAAAGCGTGTCGTCATCGACTCCCTGTCCGGATTTGAGCTGGCACTGGCACCCGAATTTAGCGAAGATTTCCGCGGATCGCTGTACCGGATGATTGCCGAGCTGACTGCCATGGGCATGACGATATTGATGACCTCGGAGCTGGAAGACCGCTACACCGATTTGCGCTTCAGTCCATTTGGCAGTGCTTTTCTCGCCGACGCCATTATCGTGCAGCGCTATGTCGAAATCGCTGGCCAATTCAAACGCGCCCTCTCGGTCGTTAAAGTCAGGGGCAGTGAGCACAGCAAGGACATTCGCTTGTTTGACATTACAAACAAAGGCATCGTTATTGGCGAGGTCATGTCTGAGTACGCCGGAATCCTGTCGGGCCGGCCGACGCTCAGCCCCGGCTAGACCGACCCGGTGAGGGAGAGTGGCGAATGAACAGAAATGATAGCGACGGCGCTGCTGATCGCGACGATCCGGGTTCAGCTGCGATCATGGACGATAAGGCGGCCGTTCGAAGCCGCGAAACCTTGGCCACGGCGCGGGAAGATGCCGTGGATTTGCGTGAAAATGCTGTCGACGTGCGCGAAGGGTCAGCCACCTCGCGCGAGCGGGAAATTCGCGCGGCGGAGACGACACAGGCAGCGTCAGACGAACACATGTCGATGTTGCAGCAAGCGAACGCACGCCTGATCATCTCGACCATCGAGGCACAAAAACTGGCTGAACAAGTCGAAGTAGCCAAAGTTCAGTTGGAAGGCGCCAAGGCCTCGGCGGAAAAGGCCAACCTCGCCAAATCTGATTTCCTGTCCAGCATGAGCCATGAACTGCGCACGCCGCTCAATGCCATCCTCGGCTTTGCCCAGTTGCTGGAGACCGGTTCACCGCCGCCCACAGCCATCCAGACTGAACGGCTGCACCAGATTATCAAGGCAGGATGGTATCTGCTGGACCTGATCAACGAAGTCCTCGATCTCGCAGTGATCGAGTCCGGCAAGCTGTCGCTGTCGCTGGAGCCCTTGTCGCTGTCCGACGTGCTGCTCGAATGCGAGGCCATGATCGGACCGCAGGCGCAGCAACGCGGCATCAACATCAGCTTCGCCAAAGTCATCCCCACCTGTTTTGTCTATGCCGACCATACCCGGGTCAAGCAGGCGCTGATCAACCTGCTTTCCAATGCGATCAAATACAACCGCGACCATGGAATGGTCGAGGTGGCATGCACCGCGATCGATCCCGAACGCATACGCATCAGCATCAAGGACAGCGGTGCGGGATTGCCTCCGGAAAAGCTGGCGCAGCTGTTTCAGCCGTTCAACCGTCTCGGACAGGAGAGCGGCATCGAGGAAGGGACGGGCATCGGCCTGGTGGTCACCAAGCAACTGGTCGAACTGATGGGCGGCACCATCGGCGTGGAAAGCACGGTCGGCGTAGGCAGCGAATTCTGGATCGAACTGGTCCGCGATGTGATGCCACAGCTTGCCACTGAACATGTGATGGCCGCAGAACTTGTGCCGCACGCGCAGGAAAACGCGGCGCTGCGCACCCTGCTCTATGTGGAAGACAATCCGGCCAACCTGATGCTGGTCGAGCAGATCATCGAAGGCCATCCGCATATCCGCATGCTGAGCGCGCGCGATGCCACGCTCGGCATCGCGCTGGCGCGCGCCCATCTGCCGGAGGTGATCCTGATGGACATCAACCTGCCCGGCATCAGCGGATTCCAGGCGCTGAAAATCCTGCGTGAAGATCCGGCCACGGCGCACATCCCGGTGCTTGCCATCAGTGCCAATGCCATGCCACGCGATATCCAGCAAGGCCTCGAGGCAGGATTCTTCCGCTATCTCACCAAGCCGATCAAGATCAACGAATTCATGCAAGCGCTGGACATAGCGCTGGGATTTTCGGAAACGAGATAAGGCGGCGCAAGCATTCATGGCGGCCAGCTATTACAGCCCGAATTGTCAGAGGCAGTTTCCGATCAATGCCCTGAAGATCACCCCGTTGCTCATGAACCCGATGACCCACAATATGGTCTATATCAACGTGGTCACGGCCGTGATCAGCATCGATATCAGCCCCAGGCTCTGTGCGTCACCGCACCGACTGTTGTGGGCAACACGCCTAGCCTTCCTGTGCTCCCGCCAGAACCGCGTAATGGAGGACGGTAGTGGTCAGAAATAATCAATACGGTGCTTCGGATTCCGCACAGGGCATGGACGATAAAGCGGCCGTTCCAGGCCGTGAGAAATTGGCCGCGTCCCGGGAAGATGCCGTGGGTTTGCGCGAAAAGGCTGTCGACTTGCGCGAAGGGACCGTCACCATGCGCGAGCGGGAAATTCGCGCGGCAGAGATAACTCAGGGAACGTCCGGCGATCAAGTAAGCATGTTGCGGCAAGCGAACGCCCAGCTGGTCATCGCCACCATTGACGCACACAAGCTGGCCGAACAAGTCCAACAAACGGCGAAGATCGAACTGGACCACCTGGCGCATCACGATGTACTCACCGGCTTTCCCAACCGAATCCTGATGTATGACCGGCTGGCCCAGGCGATTGCGCTGGCGCGGCGCTCCGGCAAGCAGCTCGCAG
>JAABQE010000251.1 GCA_011391655.1 Hydrogenophilales bacterium | reverse complement strand
GGCCTGTTGCAGCCAGGTGAACAGCGGCGCACGCGTCCAGCTGTTGGCGTCCACGCGCGCGGCCACGGCTTCGGGCAAACAGCGCGGCAGATTGCCGGTGACACCGCCGCCGGTGATATGCGCCATGCCTTTGACAGGGAGCGCCGCGATCAGGGCCAGCAGCGGCTTGACGTAAATCCGCGTCGGCGCCATCACGACATCGGCAAACGGTTGACCGTGGAAGTCCGATTTGAGGCCGATGCCGGAGACGTCGATCAGCTTGCGCACCAGAGAGTAGCCGTTCGAGTGCACGCCGGAAGATGCTAGTCCCAGCACCACATCACCCGGTACAATGTCGACGCCGCCGATGACCTTGGATTTTTCCACCACGCCCACGGCAAAGCCCGCCAGGTCGTATTCGCCTTCGGGATACATGCCGGGCATTTCGGCCGTTTCGCCGCCGATCAGCGCACAACCGGCCTGCTCACAGCCGGTGGCAATGCCTGAAATCACCGCTTCGGCGGTGTCGAGGGTGAGCTTGCCGCAGGCGAAGTAATCGAGAAAGAACAGCGGCTCGGCGCCCTGCACCAGAATATCGTTGACGCTCATCGCCACCAGATCGATGCCCACAGTATCGTGGCGGTTCAGCTCGAATGCCAGCTTCAGCTTGGTGCCGACGCCGTCGGTGCCAGAGACCAGCACCGGTTCCTTGAACTTTTTGGAAATCTCGACCAGCGCGCCGAAGCCACCGATCCCGGTCAGGACTTCGGGGCGCATGGTGCGTTTAGCCAGGGGTTTGATGCGCTCGACCAGGGCATCGCCCGCATCGATATCAACCCCGGCGTCTTTATAGGAAATGGATGACACGCCCGCTCCAGACAGAAAAAAGTGCGTTATTTTACCGCCTATGCAGACGATGCGACGCTCAGGCTTCCCCGGGAGGGAGAGTGGCCGCGTCTGCCGCCTTTTCGACTATTGTGGGACAGGCGCCCTACACTTGATGCCATCAGCAGGCCATCCAAACCAATGCCCACCATGACCCCAGCGCGCACCAACCGGATTGGCCTAGCCCTCGGCAGTGGTTCCGCGCGCGGCTGGGCGCACATCGGCGTCATCCGCGCACTCGCCGACGCCGGCATCAAGCCAGACATCGTCTGCGGCACCTCGATCGGCGCGCTGGTGGGCGCCGCCTACGTGGGTGGTGAACTCGACCGGCTGGAGGACTGGGTGCGCAGCCTGCGCCTGCAGACGGTGGTGAGCTTTCTGGATTTTTCGCTTAACGGCGGGCTGATCAAGGGCGACAAGCTGATCGATTTCTTCCGCAGCCATTTTGTTGACCGCGACATGCAGGAACTGGAACGGCCGTTCGGCGCCGTCGCCACCGACCTGCAGCGCGGCCGCGAAGTATGGCTGCGTGACGGCCAGGTAACCGATGCGGTACGCGCGTCGATCGCCCTGCCCGGCTTGTTCACGCCGGTGCAGCGCGATGGCCGCTGGCTGGTCGACGGCGGGCTGGTCAATCCGGTGCCGGTATCGCTATGCCGTGCGATGGGTGCTGACATCGTGATTGCAGTCGATCTCAATGCCGACCTGCTGGGCCGTCATCTCAAGCCCAGGCTTGCCAAAGCGACGCACAAGCGCGCTCGGGTCGAGCCCGACACGCTGGCCGATACCGTGATGGCGCACATCCAGACCGGCATATCGCAGCTTGGCATCAATCGCGCCGACGAACCCGAACCGCCCGCGATGCTCGACGTGCTGGCGAGCAGCATCAACATCATGCAGGTGCTGATCACGCGCAGCAGGCTGGCGGGTGAACCGGCGGATGTCATGGTGACGCCACGGCTCGCCGAGCTGGATTTGATGGCGTTTCACCTTGCCGGCATTGCCATTGATGCCGGACGTCACTCAGTCGAAGTCGCCCTGCCGGCCTTGCAGCTGAGCCTGGATGGTGCAAACGGCGGTTGAGGGATAAACGGGTTAAGCGTCGGAGGCGCACAGCGCCAGTTTGCGTGCGCGATCCAGCCGTTTGATGGCCGCTTCGCGCTGGGTGGCATCAGAACGGTTGCTGGCAGCTTCGCGATAAACCAGCTGCACCGGGCGGCGGCTGCGCGTATAGCGTGCGCCAGCCGGGCCGTCGCCATTGTGTTCGGCAAGCCGGCGGGCGAGATCGGTGGTGATGCCGGTGTAGAGCGAGCCGTCCGCGCAGCGCAGCATGTAAACCCACCATGCTGTGCAGCAGGGCGCTATTGGCGCTGGCGCAGCCTCCGGACTGGACTCAGACGTCAACCGCGATCGCTTGTGTCCACAACAGGGCATCCATGTGCACGGCGTTGATTTCGGCGACATCGCGCCCGATCTGGGCCGACAGGGCTTCGATGCTGCCGAGGTCGTCTTCCTCGCACGCAATGGCCAGCGCCAGGTAAGGCGCATAGGGTCCACGCTGCGCGACGATGGCCTCGGTGATTTCAACCGGCAGGCTGATTTGTTTCAGGATTTGATCCATTGGCATGTGCATCACCAGATCGAGCAATGAAAACAGGCCGGTGACGAAGACTTCATCGCGTGCTTTGGCAAACAGCGCCTTGCTGGCCAGCTGCTCGGCTACCCGGGCACGCACCAAGGCATTTTCCAGTATGGCCTGATCAAGCTCCTGAGCCTGGCCGCCGGTGAACAGGATCAGGGTCAACCAGCGATACAGCTTGTCTTGCCCCATGATCATGAGCGCCTGCTCGATGCCGCCGACCTTGTGCAACAAGCCCATGCCAGGGGAATTCACATAGCGCAGCAGGCGAACAGACAGCGCCGGGTCATGGCGGAAATTCTCGACCAGTTCGGATTGTTCGGCGCCGGTACGCACCCGGTTCATCAGGTCCAGCACCTTGGCGCGCGACGGCCCCAGGACAGGGGAGTCGAGCTTTTCGTGGCGCGTAATGAACGGCCCCATGAATCGCGCGAACTGCAGTTTGTGGCACATGTGAAACGCTTCCAGTGTTTGCACGTCGGTTGCGACGAACTGCTTGCCAGAAGCCAGCTTGGAAATGGCCGCCATCTGGGTGGTGATAGTTGGAATGTCCTCGCTGCTGACGTCCAGCAACACAAAATCGAGATAGGGCAGCAGGGTTTGCGGTGCGGGGAACATCAGACTGTCAGCATCGATGGCAAAGCTGTGGCCGGCTGCTTTCATTTCGGCCACGCGGACGAGCAACGCGTCGTCGATTGTGGTTTTGGCATCCATTTTCAGGCGCCATACCGTTCCAGCGGCAGGCCAGCCTTCGATCAGTTCGTGATTCAGTGAAGCCGGTGAAATCGGGATAAAAGCCTGGCGTTGTGCCAACAGGCGGGCGATCTCCATGAATTTTAGATTTTTGAGCAGGGTTTCGTCGTAGAGGTGCTGCACTTCGGGCAGGCTGGCGTCAGATTGATCGTCTGGCGCGCGGCGCAGCATGAACGTGTAGGCTGCCACCTTCTGGTCGCGACCCAGCATGGCCTCACGCCGCATCACCGACCCTTTCTTGGCGGCGGGTGCCGCAGGTGTGGCGCTGGATACAACTTTTGCAGTGGGCTGCGCCGGCGCAGCGGGGGCACTTTTATTGCCCGACAACATTCCTACAAAACGACTCAGCACAGGGCACTCCTTCAATAACGCAACTCAGGGCAACGTGGTTGGTAACGGCAACATTCGGCCGGACTGAAGTGGTGAGGATCCCTAAATTTTTCACCGCAGATCTTCGTGGCTGAGGGCTCTGCCACTGAGGTAAAGTACGCAATTATGCAGATCGAATGTTACGCCCAGCGCCTGCTCAACCCCTTTCGCGGCGTGGTTCATGTGATTCGTTACCAGTCCGCCGAGGCGGTGACGACCGACGGCATTGAATGGGATATTTATGTCTCCAATGATGCGCTGCTCGAAGATCTCGGGCGCGCAGGCCGGCGCGCCCAGGTCTCCGATATCCGGTACGGCCGCTGGTCAGCAGAAAAAGGTCTCAAGCGTGGGCCGCTGTATCCGTCGGACGATTTCAAGCGGCTGGAAAACATGGGTGCGGTGGTATATGAACACCTGCTCAAGGTGCATCGCGAGGTGCCGTTCAAGTTCCGTGACCCGTTCGAGCTGTGGCTGCTTGATTGCAATAACCAGCCGCTGGCGTTGCTGCACAGCGTGCGCGCCGACAGTGAGACCGACACCAAGCCACCGCTCGACTGGCGCGCCGGCATGGCCGCGCAGGCGCAATTCAACAGCACAGCGATTGCCAGCCTGGATGAATCTGCCGGGGCGTACCTCACGCGTTATGTGAACAGCCTCGCTTGTGGCGTCGCGCAATGGTTCCATCGCTCCGACGACGGCGCAGGGCTGGGGCTGAACACGCTGAAAGGGGGTGACGCCCTGCGTGGGCGGGTGCTGGAAGCGGAGGACTTTCCACCACTGTTCATTGCCACCTCCGCCATGGATGCGCCCCACACCCGGCTGGTGCATGATTATTTTTCCTGGCAGGCGCCGTGGATGCTGTTGCTGGCGCATCTTGATCCTGCCACGCGCAGTGCGCTCGAAGTGTGCGCGTGCCGACAGGCTGAGTCGGTCGACAAGCACTATCGCTTATATCCCGCCATCATTGACCTGCCGGCGCTCCAGGCCGCGCGCGTGGAAGCGGCGCTGGTGCGCAGCCAGCCGCATCCGCACAGCCAGGATGAGGTGATGTCGACGTTTTATATCGAACGTGGCACCACCGAGAGTCAGGATATTTGAAGCCTGACTCTCAGGCGGCCATGCCGAGAATCGCGGCTGGCAGGGCGGCCGATGCGCCGAGGTGCGAGGTCAGCCGGACGTTCACATCCGGATGCCGGGCGGAAAACTCGGCGATGGCCTCGGGAATATCCTGTGCCACATGCGTGCCTGCGGCGAGAAAATAGGGAAACGCGACGATGTCGGTTGCACCCTGCGCCACCAGCGCAGCCAGCCCATCCTGAATGCTGGGTTCGGCCAGCTCCAGAAAAGCCGCGTGGACATGGTCGTATGCTTGTTGCGGCTGCGCACGAACCTGCTCGGCCAGTTGGCGTACTTCGTCGTTGGATGCGCCACGGCGGCTACCGTGGGCAATGATGAGCAAACTGGACATGATCTATTCCCGGATAAAAGAGGTCTGTAACGAATTGTTTCGGATGGTCAACGTTCCATCCGTTTACATGCGGATGGGTTCAAAGGTCGCGTCCAGATTCTGGTCGTCGCAATAATCCAGAAAATCGCCGCGCAGGGTGGCAATGTGGGCATCGGCAGGAATGCCGAGCGTCATGTGGACGGCAAACATCGGCGCGCCGGTATGCGGGGCGGGATAGGTTTCGGTTTCCAGCGCTTCGATGTTGATGTGCAGTTTGGCGAAGAAGTTGGCGAGGCTGTTCACGATTCCCGGCTGGTCGAGTGCGGCGACTTCGACGGTATAGGGAATCAGGGGCTTGTCGGCGCGGGTGAGACGCGTGCGTTGCTGGATGATGGACAGCCCCAGTTCCTCGCCGACCACAGCCAGCCGGGCTTCCAGTTTGGCCAGCGCGTCCCAGCTGCCGGTGATCCGCATCAACAGTGCAAAGCGGCCGCCGAGCACGGCCATGCGTGATTCTTCGATATTGCAGCCGGACTCGCTGATCCGGCGGGTGAAGCCTTCCACCAGGCCAATTTTGTCTTCGCCGCTGGCGGTGATAACGAGTGATTCGGTGTCGTTGGACATTTATATTAACTCCCGGTCGGATAGTTCTTTTTTGATATACGCGTAAATGATCGGTGCGGCGATGACGCCTTGCAAGCCAAAGCTTGCTTCCATGACCAGCATGGCGACCAGCAGCTCCCAGGCGCGCGCCTTGATCTGCTCGCCGATGATACGGGCATTCACGAAATATTCGAGCTTGTGGATGATGACCAGAAACGCCAGCGAGGCCATGGCAGCGTGCAGCGAATGCGACAGCGAAATAATGACAATGACCGTATTGGAAATGAGATTTCCCAGCACCGGCAGCAAGCCGACGAGGAAGGTAATGATGATCATGGTTTTGGTGAACGGCAGTTGCACGCCAAACGCAGGCAGCACCAGAAACAGATAAATGCCAGTCAGCATCGCATTCAGCGCCGAGATGCGCACCTGCGCAAACACCACCCGGCGGAACGCGTCACCCAGGCGGTGTGCCCGCTCGCACATGGCGTGCGCCAGCGGGGCCATCGTCTGATGCGGACGCGCTTCACGCAACGCGATGAAACTGCCAATGATGAGGCCAATGATGAAGTGCAGCACGGCGCGGCCGGCGTTGCCGCTGTATTTGCGAATCTCCAGCGCGTGGGTGCGCAGCCACTCGACCAGCCCGGCGCGTATTGTCGAGTCGTCGCCTTGCGGCAGCCATGCCGCCGCCCACGGCGGCAGCAGCGCGCGCGAGTTTTCGATGATTTCGGCCATCCGGCCCAGCAAGCCGGCAATGCCGCCTTCGCTCCGCAAATACAGAATCACCCCGGTGGCAAACCCGCCCAGCACGCCCAGCACGATCAGGGTGATGAGCGATACCACCAGCACCTTGGCCCAAGTGTGATCCAGGCGGCCGATCACAAAACGCGGCGCCAGCATGTGCACGAGTTGAACGACCAGCAACCCAGCCAGCAGGCTGGGCAGCAGGTGGAGCGAGAGGGTGACCAGCAGTCCTGTCGCCATCATGAGCCAGGCAGCAATCTGATAGCGGGTAGCGGGTTGAATCAGGACGTGGGTCATGACGGCACAGTGCCAAGAAAAACGCTGCGGGGCAAGCGTTTGGCGTGAGGCAGCGGGTTTGATCCGGTGTTTCGGCAGCATCCGGCAGCGGCTTCAACATGCAGCCGGCCGGCGCATGCCGCCTGATTCGCCGGATGAAACCCGGGTGACGGTTGGGGTACGTGCAGCAGAATTAGGCGGTGTCCTGCAGCATCTTTTCCTGCGCGATGGTGCTCAGCAGCAAAATGTCACGGTAGGCGCCGGGCATGAATCCCATGCGGACGCCATCACGCTGGTCGTAGATCAGATCCTTGAAAACGGCGTTGATTTCCGGGGTATTCCAGGCCTGGGTCAACATTTCGAGGATATGCGGATAGTTTTCCAGACCACGGTTGTCATCTGGATCCTGCGACCTGGGATGGGCCGAGAAATTGACATTGAAATGGCGTCGGCATTCGGCGCTCGTCTCGGCGTAGCCGGCTTCGTTTCCCACACGGAGCAGCAGGTCGAGCAAGAGCAACCAGGGCACCGGTGATCCGGCTGGTGTTTCGCGCAGATATTCCTGCAGCAAATTGATCGCCATGTTGATGTAGCCATGCGCGATAAAAACTTCTGCCTGATTGAGGATGTCTTCCTTCACCACGGTGCGTTTGGCCAGCGCACTCAGCGGAAGATTCACGCTGTCCTGATCCTCCGGAGTGGGGGGCGGGGCGATCGGCTGCGGGCTGTCATTCCCGGGCATCGCATCTGGCAGCGGAGGCGGACTGACGTGGGCCTTGACGGGCATGACATTGACGGGTCGGGCCATGGGGAGCGTGGCGGCCGACTCGCTGCGCGGCAGATCACGCCGGCGGCGCATCCCTGCAAACAGGACACCGCTGAGGGTGAACAGGCCGAAGCCGATCAGGTAAAGCGGCCACGATGAGGCTTGCGTAGTCGTGGGTTGGGGGATGGTTGTGGCCAGCGATGGGGCCGCGCGCTGGGCTTCAAGTTCGGCATTGCGTTTGTGCAGGGCGGCAATCTGTGTCTCCAGATAAGCCAACCGGTGATTGAGTGCCGTGTTTTCATCCGATAGCTCGGCGGACGTCAGGCTGGTCGCACGGGGACTCGATTGATCGGGTGGTGCGCGGTCTTTTTCCAGACCGGCCGGCAAACTGCCTGATTGGGATACGTCACGTTTTCCGGATATCACCAGGCGTGGCGTTGCTGTTGATATTGCCGATGTTGTCTTGGGTTTGGCGGCGGCACGTTCCGGTTGCGTCAGCGACGCACGCGGTGTGGCGGCTGCAGGGCGCGCGACCGGGGCTGACTGCACCGTCGGGGGTGTTGGGTTGGATGGCGCCGTGCGGCGCGGTAGCGGGCGCGAAGTGCGCGGCTTGGCCGAAACCGACGTTGCCGCCGGTCCGGCTGGGGCTGACGCCGCAACAGGCGGCATCTCCGCTGCAGCGGATGGGGGCGCGGTTTGTGGAAGTGCCAGTTCGGCCGATTCGATCTGCGCGGGGGGATCGAGCAGCAGCACGTATTCGCGCTCCAGACGGCCTTCGCAATCGGAGGCGAGCACAAACTGGGCAACAGGATCGTCGATGGCGCGCGGCGTGGTGATATGCAGCAGGGCGCTGTCGCCCCTGCGCTCGACCCTGAATCGGGCCTGAGCGGGAACCGGGAGGTCGTTGTCACTGGGATGCAGACTCAGGCAGTCTGCCGCCAGGGTTGGCGGTGCGCTCAATACCTCAACCGTGGCATGCAGCGGCTGTCCCAGACTGGAGTGCACGGACAGATCGCCCAGACCAATGGCAAGTGCGGGAGCAGCGAAGTGCAGGCTCAG
>JAABQE010000250.1 GCA_011391655.1 Hydrogenophilales bacterium | reverse complement strand
TCGACTGCAGGGCGTTGACCCAATCCTGGAATACGCCATTGGCACGCCCAAGCAGGCGCAACAAATCACTGTTGGCAGATTTCTTCTCGGCCAGCCAGCCATTCATCAACTGCTCAAACCGCCAGCCGGTTTCGCCCAGATCATTCAGGCCGACCATGCGACCGCTGCCCTTCAGTGTGTGGAATGCACGACGGATAACGGTGAGCGATTCCAGGTCGTCAGGATTGTTCTGGCAAAACTCACAGGCTTCGCCCATGGTCGCCAACACCTCGTTGGCCTCTTCCAGAAAAATCTCCAGCAGCTCGGGTTCGGAATCTTCCGGGATCGATGCCAACAGCGTGTCGTCTGCTGCCGCGGTCGTCTCGATCGATTCGGCAGGCCCGCTCTCAGCCATTGTTTCAGGTTGTTCAAGCTCGACGATCGCGCCTGCTGCGGGCGTGTCAGCTTCCAGCATCGGAAACTCAATCGGCTCGGCGACTTCCACGCCTGACACGACGCTGTCGTCAGTGGGTTGCTCAAGTGAGGCCGCGTGGGCCGGCTCGGACCCATCCAGCGTTAAAGAGGGAAGGGGCACCGGTGCTGTGCGAGCGGGCAGCGCCAGGCCAGTCATGGCCTCAATCGCCGCATCAAGCGCAAGGGGAGCTTCGGGCGCATCGCGGCTGATTTCGAGCGCGCTGCGTGTCTGGATTTTCAGCGTCGTGTCGTCAATCAAGTCGGCGTCACGGCTGAGTTCAATCAGTGCATCAAGGAATTTTTTTTTTGTTTCGTCGCCGAACCGGTCGCGCCAATCCTGATAATTCGCCTGGACTTCTGCCTTTCGGGCAGGCAAACCGGATTCGACCGTGTCACCCAACGCACTTTGATTCACGCTGTCGGGGTCGATCAGCCCGAAATCAATCAGCACCGGCTTCAGGATTTTGGCCGCATCAGCACGCCCGGCACAGTAAGATTCAACAAAGATACCGAGGCTGGAAAACGCATCGGCCAGACGTTGACGGGTGGCCTCGTTGGGATAGCCCTCGCTGACAAAGGGTTCCACGGTTGCCGTTGCAGCTGCCAGCAAACTCGCCGCATCAGGCAGCTCAAGCATGGTCAGCGCACCTTGCGCCTGCTGAGCCAGTGCCGGCAAATTGGCCAATGCCGCGCGCTCATCCTCATCCCGGAAGAAGGCATCGAGCGCTTCTTCCATCTGTTTCAGATTGAGGCTGACTTCCTGGGCCATATGCACCAGCATGTCACGTTCGGCTTCGCGCTGATTGGCATCAACATTCACCTGAGCCGGCATTTCACGGCCTTCGACCAAGGCATTCAGCCGTGCCTGCTGGCCTGCTGCGCGGGCGCCAAAATCAGCGTGCAATACATCTTCATGTTCGATGGCATTCTGGATGAACAACAATGTGGAAGCGACTTCCAGATTCATTTGTTCACGTACCGCGCCTTCGCGCTGACCGGCCGCAACCGCCACGGCGGCCAGTTCGTTCAGCAGAGACGGCAAGCCGCTATTTTCAAACGACCGTGCCTGCGGCTGCATGCGCTCGAGTTGCCCTTGAAACTGCGCAAGCTGTTCAGGCTGCCCTTCCACATAGGCGTGCCAGTTGTCACGCGCAGCCTTCAGCCCTGCCTGCATGGCATCCAGCAACGGCCGCATGCGTGCCAGCGCTTCGGGATCGAGCAAGCCACGGCCGGGCAAATAGCGATCCAGCCCCAGTGACTCGCGAACCTCGGCCGCCCGTCCATCCAACGTCTGACTTTTGGCAACGAAAAACAGCGCATCGCGCAACAAACGCTCGGCAACCTGCGGTGAGCCTTCGATCAAACGGCGCATCTGCAGGTCAACCCGGGCGAGCAACTGCTTGACATGAAAGTCGGCCTCGACTCCGCGCGCAATCAGGCTGTCGATGAAGCCCACACATGCCCACCAGAACGTTTGCGAGGCTTGCGACGGCGCGATGCGTTCGATCGCCGCCAGCGCGTCACGCATCCGCTGCAGGCCCTGTTCGGCCTCGGCATTGCGCAAAAAAGCCAGTAAACCGCGCTGAAACAAGCCGCGCGCAGTCTTGACCTCTGCCGCCAACGCCTCCTGCGACAAATGACTTGCCGCCTTGCTCGCCGTCCGCACCTGCAGATCAGGGAAAAACAATTCGCCTTCAAACACACGCTCGGCTCCCTGCAGCTCACGCAAGCGCTTGTACAAGGGGAACAAGGCCAGTTCACCGCTGCCACGCCCGTCGGACAAGTCCTTGATCCAGCGCTGCAGGCCTTCCAGTGCATTGCGCAGGGCGCGCAGCATCTCGTCGCTGGCAGGCAAACGATTTTCATTGATGTCGAGGAGGCAAGCCTCAAGCGTACCCGCCAGGGTTGCAGCGCCTTCCAGTCCGACCATGCGCAAGGCACCCACTACCTGGTGCGCATCGTCGCGCGCCAGCCGCAACGCATTGGTCAGATCGGCGTCGGCGCTGTAAGCCTGCACCCGCCCGAGGGCGGCTTGCAAGGCTGCGTCGATGTCCCCGCGCACCCAGTTCAACGGGCCGGTGTCATAGTCGAGTAAGGCGCTCATGTGTGTTCTTCCTGACGTTAGTTCAGCCGTCGTAATCAGCTACTTGTTTCTGGTTTGACCCGCACTCGTTCAGGCAAGCTTGAAGCCTGCTACCGAAGTCTTGAGGTCTTGCGCCAACTGCTTCATGCCGCCAATCGAGTCCGCTGTCTGCTGTGTGCCGCTACTGGTCTGCAGTGAAATCTTCTTGATGTCCTGCATGGTTTCCGCCACCAGCGCTGTCGATTCCGCCTGGTTCTGCGTAGCCGATGAAATGTCTGCAATCAGACTGGCAAGCTTCTTCGACACGTCGCCAATCTCGGCCAGTGTCTGACCCGCGGCGTCGGACAGCTTGGCGCCTTCGACCACGCCCTGGGTCGAGACTTCCATCGCCGCCACCGTATCGTGGGTGTCTGATTGAATGGTTTTCACAATCGCAGCAATCTGCTTGGTTGCATCGGCCGAGCGTTCAGCCAGTCGCTGCACCTCTTCCGCCACCACCGAGAAGCCGCGACCGGCTTCACCTGCAGACGCCGCCTGAATGGCTGCGTTCAGCGCCAGCACGTTGGTCTGCTCGGTAATGTCTGAAATCAGTTCGACGATTTCGCCAATTTCCTGCGAGGATTCACCCAGACGCTTGATTCGCTTCGAAGTCTCCTGAATCTGCTCGCGCAGACCGTTCATGCTCGAAATTGCGTTCGCCACCGCCTGCTGGCCTTTTTCAGCGGCCGCCATGGATTGTTCAGCGACTCGGGCGGACTCTGCTGCATTGCCCGACACCTCTTGCACAGACTGTGCGAGCCGCACAACCGCAGTTGAGGTTGTCTCGATCTCACCCACCTGGCGTTGCGACGCCGCTTGCAGCGAGTCCGACACCTGGGTGGCCTGTTCGGCCGCCTGGTCCATCTGCACGGTCGCTGTATTAATTCCGCGAACCAGGCTGCGCAACTCTTCGACCGTATAGTTGATCGAGTCAGCCACCGCACCCGTAATGTCCTCGGTCACACTGGCATTGATCGTCAAGTTACCTTCCGCCAACTCGCCCAGCTCGTCCATCAGACGCAGAATTGCTTCCTGGTTGCGGCCGTTTTCCTCTTCGCTCTTGCGTGCGCGTGATTTAGTTTCGTTAATGTTGACCAAGCCCAGCAACACCAGAGAACCCACCGCCAGCAGGCCAAACAAGCCCGCCAGCAGGTAACCGGTGCCGCCAACGGACTGGTAGTCCTGCGACAACTGGTCGGAATCTTTCAGCAAGGCATCGCTACCGACGAACAGATTGTTAGCCGCCAACTTGGCCTGCAACAAGGGCGGCGTATTACCGAGCACCGAACCGACCGCTTCCACCATGTCAGCCATGTTGGTGCCCAGATCTTCCATGGCCCGCATGTTGTTCTCGTTCTGGCCGACTGCGCCTTCCATCAAGCCTTGCACCGTGTCACGAAACAGCGTGGTGTCTTTTTCCAGCTGCAGCACCACTTCGGGGTCGATCAGGTCAGCCGACAGCAGCAAGTTCGCGTTTTTCGGCAAGCGCTGACTCAGCATGACCAGCTGGTTAGCGTTTGACACTTCGCGCACACTGGCTCCCGAATCCAGCAACTGGATCGACAACTGCTCCGCAACCTCCTGCAAATCAAGGCTCAAGGCATTAATTTTCTTAACGTTCTGGCTCACCGAAATCAGGTTTTTTTGTTGTGACAAAATCTGCGTCACCTGCGGGCTGAACTTTTGCCATTGCTGGCTGATTTTCTCTACGGTTTCGAGTGCGGCACCACCCGAGGCGGGCACTTCATCGTCACCTTCGGTCAGGGCCGTCAGGGTTGTCTCAAACTCGGCCTTGCCCTCGCTGAGCTTCTTGAAGGCGCTCACGTTTCCCAGAACAGACTGCTGTGCAGTCAACGGCAGCCGTTGCGACAACACCTTCAACACACCGGTATGCGTCTCATAGCTTGCCCGGTTGTCGAGTTGCACCGTACTGTAGATAGTGAAGCCTGCCGCGAGCAACAGCGAAACAATCAGCGTACCGCCGGCATACAGGTATTGTTTCTCGATCGGCAAGTGACCGATCAACGGCACTGCGCTGGAATCTTTATCAGCCAGTTTGCGCACGGTTTGCATGATCAGGGTGGTTTGCTCACTGCCTTTGCCCCCCGTGACTTTGTCAGTCATGCGGCTAGCCAGACCCCGAAGGCCATTCATCGTGATATCCATGTTCAACGCTCCAAACTATCTATTAATTCAGCGCCTGCGCGCCCTGTATTTAACGACCGGTGTTTTGCTCGCTACGCCTCAACCATCAGGAAATCAGGATTGCCAAGCAATTGCCCAAAATCCAGATCACGCCAAACGGCACCCGCTTCATCGGAGTATTGACGCACCACCCAGGGATGAGCACCTGGCTCATCACTCAGTTGGTATCGGCTGACGTTTCTCAAACCCAGCGCACTGCGTACCAGCAGCGCGGCGTTCACACCAAAATCATGATGCGGAATCAACAAACGGCATTCGGCATGCTCGGCCGTCACCCCTTGCCCCATGAAATCAGCGAAATCACTCACCGCGTACAGGTTGCCGCGGATGTTTGCGACTCCCCGAAACCAGCGACGCGCCCCCGGCACCTTGACGATGGTCGGCACGGGAATCACTTCCTCGGTGTCCGCAAGACTCACCAGCCAACTCACCTCGCCCACCCGAAATCCCAAACGGGACCCCGTGTTGTCGCGAGTCGCAGCAGCCAGAAGCTGCTGCGAAAGCTGGGTTTGAAACTCGCGCAGATTAAACTTCTTGCCCATCTTGATTCGCTCAGCCCAATGCCTTGATTTGCGACAACAGCTCTTCCGGCTTGACCGGCTTGACCAGATAGGCCTTCGCGCCCTGTCGCATGCCCCACACCTTGTCAGTTTCCTGACCTTTGGTGGTGCACATGATGACGGGGATATGCTTGGTCGCCTCTTCCTTGGTGATCATGCGTGTAGCCTGATAACCATTCATTCCAGGCATCACCACATCCATCACGATCAAATCCGGCAAGGTTTGCTTGGCCTGTGCGACAGCTTCTTCGCCGCTTTCAGCCATGCTGACCAGATAGCCATTTTTGACCAGTAACTCGGACAGAAAAAAGCGCTCGGTGGGAGAGTCATCCACAACCAGAATTCGACTAATCGCCATAATTTATGCTCCTTGAAAACAGTTAAGCCCTGGCGCCGGCGTGCTCGCGCACCGCCGTCAACAGCGTATCTTTGGTGAAAGGTTTGGTCAGGTATTCATCCGAGCCCACCATGCGTCCGCGTGCCCGATCGAACAAGCCGTCCTTGGACGACAGCATGATGACGGGCGTGGTGCGGTATTTCGCATTGCGCTTGATCAGCGAGCAGGTTTGATAGCCATCCAGACGCGGCATCATGATGTCAACAAACACCACATCCGGTTCGTGATCGGTTATCTTGGACAGCGCATCAAAACCATCCTGGGCCAGGATGACCTCGCAGCCAGCCTGACTTAAAAATATCTCCGCGCTGCGGCGGATCGTATTGCTGTCATCGATGATCATCACCTTGACACCCTTCAATGCTTCGTTATCCACACGTTCTCTCCACGAGGGTCAGCGGGTGGTCTGGTTTGCACACACCCTGTGTGGTAAACATTACGGCATGGGAACCCGCTTCTTTAGTGCAGTTTCGCTGACATCAGCCGTGATTGTGACAACCAGGGGATATTTGAGCCCGCGAAGCACCTGCCACGCGCGCCCGTCCCGGCCGCCCTGTTGATCCACCGCAACAGTGCACTTGTTTTGATGCCGATTGACCCGGAATCACGGCACTCTGGCATCAGGAGGGCGCCCGTCGATGCATACAACCCATTCATGCAATCCATTCAAACCTGATGGTGCCAAATCAATCATTCACGCAAACAAAAAGGGCGTTGCATGGCAACGCCCTTCTGACCTGCACACAATACGACCGATTTATTGCCAGGCTTCTTCGCTAGACTTTTTCGCTACCCCTGCCACACCGCCCATGGTTTCCATGATGACATTCGGCAAAGTCGAAATACGCATGAACTGACCCATGCCGACATCGGGGAAAGCCAGCGCGATACGGAAACGGCCATGTGGCGCGCCCACTTCTTTATCAACGATGTAAATCTCGTAGGGCAGACCGGCGACATTGTTTTGCATGTCGATCCGCTTGATCCAGTCACCATCGCCGTTTTCACCATCGTTCATGGCCACGCCAAACACGGCCAGCTTGCGGTCGGACATCACCACCTCATAGATCTTGGAGGTTTTGCCCGTTCCTTTAGCCAGGTTTTCACGCACCACTTTGAGCGCCTCGGCAAAACTGCCGTATTCATTCAGACTGTTTTTGGATGAATCCAGACGCTCCATTCCAATCATGTAGCGATAATTGACCAGGCTCGAAGCCGGTTCATCGCCGCCCTGACCTTTGCCCGCACCCAGCGTCTCCTGCAAACGTGTCTGCAGGGCCTTAACCGCGGGCTCTTTCTTGTCAAACGTCTTGCGGAAATACGCGCGGTACCAATAATCAGGATTGGTGTAGGCGACACTGCCGTCGGACTTGACGCCGACGCGCACGGTGGCGCCCAGTATCGCCGGACCACCGACTGAACCCACGGCATCGAGCATCTCATCGTCAGTTGCGATCACCACCCCATAACCCGCCAGGCTTTTGGGGAAATATTTGCCAACAACCTTAAACCCACCCTTTTTAAGCTTGCCCTCAACCGCCGTCGCCACGGCTTGAACGTTGCCGCCCGCTACCGTATCGCCCTGAATATAGGGCGAGATCGCCCACGCACTGCTTGAAAGCGTCAGCAATGCCCATGTTGCCATCATCCGAATCTTCATTTCCATCTCCTTATTGAAACGTTATTTAGCCCCATTTGTTTCGCCACCGGCATCCATCGCCCATGGCAGACCAGGGTCGCTTACAGTCAACATTTGAATCTGTACGCTCTAACGCCCACCAGCGTGCATTCTTGAGGCTTTCGCTTGATTTTTTAAAACGACACCATTTCGAAATCGTCCTTGCGCGCGCCGCAATCCGGGCACGTCCAGTTGATGGGCACATCCGCCCAACGCGTACCCGGGGCGATGCCATCGTCAGGCGCGCCGGCTTCTTCGTGGTAAATCCAGCCGCAAATCAGGCACATCCAGCTTGTGTATTCGGGGGTTTCAGACATGGGGCAGAGGGGAATCGGCTAAAATCGAAACTTGATTTTATAGCAGTGACGCCATGCCCTCCATTTTCACCCCCAAACCCACGCCGCCGCTGGTATTGAGCTTTGCCGCATCCGACCCGACCGGTGGCGCCGGCATCCAGGCAGACCTGCTCACGCTGGCCAGCATGGGCTGTCATCCGCTATCGGTGATCACCGCCCTTACCGTGCAGGACACCGCAGGCGTCGATGAAATCCTGGTGATCGACTCCGAGTGGGTGATGGATCAGGCGCGCATGTTGCTCGAAGACGTACCGGTTGCCGCGTTCAAGCTGGGCATGCTCGGCAGCCCGGAATCGATGGCAGTGATCGCCGAAATCCTCGCTGATTATCCCGACATTCCTGTGGTGCTCGATCCGGTGCTGGCATCCGGGCGCGGCGACGAGTTCACCACCGACGACATGATCTCGGCCATGCGTGATCTGCTGATTCCACAGGCCAGCATCATCACCCCCAACAGCCACGAAGCACGGCGGCTGGCGCTGTTCGAGTCGGATGACGACGACATGGATCTGGCCGCCTGCGCCAAGCACCTGGTCGATCTCGGCTGCGAATACGTGCTCATCACCGGCACGCATGAGACGACGCCACGCGTGCTGAACAGCCTGTACAGCCTGGACGGCCATGTGCAGACCGATGCCTGGGATCGCCTGCCCGGCAGTTATCACGGCTCCGGCTGCACGCTGGCCTCGGCCATCGCCGCCACCCTGGCTTACGGTCAGGACATGCCGACTGCGGTGCGCGAAGCCCAAAACTTCACCTACGAAGCGCTCAAGGCCGCGTTCCGCCCCGGCATGGGGCAATACATCCCGGAGCGGTTTTTCTGGGCGCAGGACGTGCAAACCGAAGGCAATGCTTGAGCTCAAGAAAATCTGAATTCCCCGGCGGCGTG
>JAABQE010000249.1 GCA_011391655.1 Hydrogenophilales bacterium | reverse complement strand
GCCGAATCCAAGGACACCCACAACAGCAAGCGCGAAGCGGAACGCGATGAACCCTCCGGCTACGGTTATGGCTACGAGCGCCGCCAGCAACACGATCAGGCTGACGACAAAAACCGCGAACCGCGTCAGCCCCGTCGCTAACCGTCACCAACCCGCATCACTTTGAATCAAAAAAGGAGAATCAGCATGCGCACACTCAACACGACCCTAAATCCCCCTAAATGGCATAAAGGCACAAGCACCCTGATCGCCGCGCTGCTTGTGGCCAGCGGCGCCGCTCAGGCCGACCGTCGGCAGGACGATGAGATGACCGTACGCGCACCCGTCGTGGCCAGCGTGCCGGTGTACGACACCCTCAACGAACCGCGCCAGGAATGCTGGACCGAAACAACCGGCTATGAGACGCAGACTTACCGCAACCCCAACAGCCCCGGCGGCGCCATCCTCGGTGCCATTGCAGGTGGCCTGATCGGCTCAACCGTCGGCAAAGGCGACGGCAGAGTTGCCGCAGCCGCCGTCGGTGCGGCCACCGGCGCGGTGGTTGGGGACCGCTGGAATAGTCGAGGCGCATACACCGAGTCGCGCCCGACCCAAGTCGAGCGCTGCACCACTCACGACAACTACCGTCAGGTGTTGATCGGATACGACGTGCGCTACCGCTTTAACGGTCGCGAATTCATGACTCGCCTGCCGTATGACCCAGGCGAATTCCTCCAGCTCAACGTGTCATACAGAATCGCAGAAGACCAGCGCGGGAACGGCTGGAAAAAAGGCCGGCGCAGTTGAGCCAGCCGCACCATTCCTCACTTTTTGAAAGGAAACAGATCATGTTACGCACTTCATTCATTGCTGCTGCACTCTTGCTCGCCCCGCTTGCCGCACTCGCCTCCGGTGACCGTCACGGGTATTACGGAGATCGCTACGCCACCACGAGCCGCGTCGTTGTCGCCGAGCCACGCATTGCCGTCGCCATCGGCGGGGGCTCACACAACGGCTTCAACCTGCTCTACCAGAGCGGGGGGTATCGCCATCCCGTCGTGATGCCTGCCTACTACGCGCCGGTAGTCGTTCGCGAACCGTATTACCCGCCGCATCGCGCCCAGTATAGCCATGCTCACCGGGATTGGCATGATGACAGGCGTCATCGCCACAACCGCGACCGTTATCGTGGCAACGGCGGCGGCCATCACGACCGTGGCTGGGACGATTAACGCTCCCTGATCAAGCGCAGTAAAAAAAACCGCCTCAGATGTTGAGGCGGTTTGTCGTGGGCGCTCCTTATTCGTGATGAACCACGAAGGCCAGCTCGGTGCTGAAGTTGCCGACACCGCGATGGTTGGTAAGCGTCCAGCCATTCTCTTTAAGATACGTTGTCATCTCGCGCGTCATCTCCGGGTTGCCGCAAATCATCACACGGTCATGTTCGGGGTCGGGTAACAGCAGCCCGAGACGTTGCGACAACACGCCCGAGCGAAACAGGTCGGTGCCCCGTTCGGGTGTGGCAAACGCTTCACGCGTCACCGTCGGCACATACCGACACTGCGGATTGCCCAGCGCCTCGAGCGTCTCACGGTAGGCCAGCTCGGCCACAGTACGCACCGAATGCACCAGCACCACCAGCTCAAACCGCGCATAAGTTGCAGGATCGTGAACCAGACAGATAAAAGGCGCGAGGCCGGTGCCAGTAGCCAGCATGTAGAGTACGCGGCCGGGCAACACATGGTTCAAGGTGAGCGAGCCAGTGGCTTTGCTGTTGACCCATACCGAATCGCCAGGCTGAACCTGCGCCAACTGGCTGGTAAGCGGACCATCCGGCACATGGATGCTGAGGAATTCCAGATAGTTGCAGTCGGCGGTGGAAACGATGGAATACGCACGCGCTATCAGCTTGCCTTCGCGCTTGAGCCCGAGCGTGACGAACTCGCCGCTGCAAAATTCAAAACCCTCTGGACGGGTGAGCGTGAAACTGAAGGTTGTGTCCGACCATGGGTGCACGGACAACACGGTTTGTTCGCTGTAGGGCATGGTGTTTCCTCAACGCATGCGCTTCCAGGCATCGACTGCCGCTGCACGTGCGCGAAACACCGCTTCGCGCACGGCGTCGGGAGGGGACGCTCGCGCCACCGCGCCCGCATCCACTGCACGGGCAACCGCACACGCCTGCGCCAAATAGGCTGACTCCGGAAAGCCGCGCTCTTCATAGCCTGGGCGCCCCCGAAAATCACATTCGCAGGCCTGCAAAAACTCGGCGAAGCGATCCGGACGGCGAAATGCATCGACGCGTTCCAGCAATTCGACGACCGTGGCTGCGCGAAGCTCAAGCGCCCGGTGCACGTTACCGTGATCGCGCGCCACCGCAACCGCCAGATCGCGGCAATCGGCGGGAACCCGGACGCGTTCGCACAATGCCCGCACCAACTCGACGCTTTTCGCTTCGTGGCCGTGATGCTTCGGCCACAACTCGGGGGGCGTGACGCCTTTACCCAGATCGTGTGTCAGCGCAGCAAAGCGCACCGGCAAGCTGAAGCCTTGCCGCGCCGCCCAATCGACAACAAGCATCACGTGAATGCCAGTATCAATTTCAGGATGGTGTTCGGGCGGCTGCGGCACACCGAACAGGCGATCGATTTCAGGCAACAGCCTGGCCAGCGCGCCGCAATCGCGCAACACCTGGAACATGCGCGACGGCTGCGCCTCCATCAGTCCGCGCGCGATCTCCTGCCAGACGCGTTCGGGCACCAGCGCATCGACTTCACCGTTATCTACCATCTGGTGCATCAGCGCGTTGGTTTCCGCCGCCACGGCAAATTCGGTGAAGCGCGCGGCAAAACGTGCCACCCGCAAGATCCGCACCGGGTCTTCGGCAAATGCATCGCTCACATGGCGAAAAGTGTGTGTGGCCAAATCACGCTGGCCGCCGTAGGGGTCGATCAACACGCCATCGCTGTCTTCGGCCATGGCATTGATGGTGAGGTCGCGCCGCGACAAATCCTCTTCCAGCGTGACGTCAGGTGCAGCGTGAACGGTGAAGCCCTTGTAGCCCATGCCGGATTTGCGCTCGGTGCGCGCCAGCGCGTATTCGGCGTGGGTGTCCGGGTGCAGAAAAACCGGAAAGTCCTTGCCGACCGGCTGATACCCCAGCGCCACCATCTGCTCGGGCGTCGCGCCGACAACAACGTAATCGCGGTCAGCTACGGGCAAGCCCAGCAAGCGGTCACGCACAGCACCTCCAACGATGTAGGTTTTCATCATCCTAGATGACCGCAGCTGGACGCATCCGCTGGTGGGTTCGGTGGGGTGTCTGCCACGAAGCGGCAAGAGCGTGGCCGTTGCCGCATTATTGGCTTTTCAGCCATGGCCTGCACCTTGCAGGTGCGCAACCCACCGGGGCCGGCGGGCTGGCAAACACAGGCCGCCCCACGACCACGCGAGTAAGCGGGCGCATTACGGCGTCACGCATGCAGTGAATGTGAACGAAAGCTGTAAAGTCAGTATTCATACAACCCTCAGTGCGCTTATGCGCGATCAGCTGCGGACTCAGGATGAGGAGCTGGCCGCCTCCCAGCGCTCAATCGCTGCACGCGCCCGTTCGTAGTCATGCTCGTCAACCATCAGTCGCACGAAGCCCTGCGCCGGAAGTTCGCCTATGCCGCCCTGCAGGTACGCACCGACCACTTGTGTAGCGATCCCCTCCTGCATGAGAAACCCCTGCAGAATGTGGGCTTCAATAGAATTCGACGCTTCATACGCAGTTCTCATGCGTTAACGCCCGGCGTTCTCCCGATAGCCTTCATAACGCGCACGCGGCGAATCGGCGCGCAGGTATTCGGGCGCAATGGCTTCGAGCGCGGACGGTTGAAAGCCGAACACCGCCGGCCAACCGCCCTTGCAGACGTTATCGGTGCACATGGCATAGTGGTTGTCGCGCGTCATCAGCTTTTTGCCGGGCTTGAATTCCAGCGCCCAGGCTTGCAGGTAGGAGCAGAAATTGCACAGCGAAAAGATGCTGCGCTTTTTGCCGATGACTTCACCGACGTAGCTCACCAGTTCTTTCAGGGTGTAGGTCTTGGGCCCGCACAAATCGTAGCTCTGGCCATAGGTCGCCGTGTTGTCGAGGCTGTCGGCAAAGGCGCGGGCGACATCATCCACGTGCACCGGCGCAAAGCGTGCATTCGCATTGCCCAGCGGCATGATGGGGAAGGTTTTGAGCAGGCGGGCAAACATGGTCAGGAACGAATCGCCCCGGCCAAAAATCACCGACGGCCGGAAAATCGTGACGTTCAGCCCGTAGCCATGGATCAGCTTGGGTCCGTTGAGATACCAGCTTTCGTGCTCAACATGCTGCACCCCGGACTCGCGCACCAGAAATTCAGCCACACCTTTGGAACGCTGGTACGCCGAGCGTGAATTGGGATGGGCACCGAGCGCACTCATGTGCAGCAAACGGTTGACGCCCGCTTCGCCACAGGCGTGAATCACCTTGCGCGGCAGTTCGATATGGGTTTGATGGAAATCGCCGCGACGCGCGCTCGGCAGGTCGACCCGGCCGACCTTGCCTTCGTGCAGAATACCCACCAGATTGATCACGGCATCCATGCCACGGAACTGGCGGATCAGTTCCTGCTGGTCGTGTACGTCAGCCTCGATGACTTCAACCGTGGGCAACAGGATCAGTTCCTTGGCCATTTCACGACGGTGGCTGAGCACGCGCACCGTAAGCCCGCGTGCGGCGAGCTGGCTGACGAGATGGGTGCCGACAAAGCCGGAACCGCCCAGGATGCAAATGCGTTCAATCTTCATGATGAAAAAATGTCTGTATATAAGGCGATTCTGATTTTAGCGCGGAACGCCCTCATTACGCGCTATTCACCCGCTTGCAACGTGGCTGTAGCCGGGGGTTTGCGCGGCGGCACCACGCCTAGCCTGTCTTTCAACAACACCGATGGCTGGCCGAAACGCACGGCGTAATACATGGCATTGCTCATCACTTTTTTAACGTAATCGCGGGTTTCAGCGAACGGAATCGACTCGATGTAGACAGCGGCTTCCATCGGCTGGCTGCTGCGCCAGCGCTGCGCGCGTCCCGGGCCGGCATTGTAGGCGGCAGTGGCGAGCACCGGCGAGCCATCCAGGCTGGTCTGCACGTGCTTCAGGTAATACGAGCCGAACTGGATATTGCGGGCGGGGTCCTGCATTTCGCTGGTGTTGAACTTCTTGATGCCCAGCCGCTGCGCTATCCAGCGTGCGGTGGCAGGCATGATTTGCATCAACCCCGCCGCGCCGACATGCGAGCGCGCGACGTTGATGAAGCGGCTTTCCTGCCGCATCAAGCCAAACACCCAGGCTTCATCGATCTGGTTATCTCTGGCGGCCTGACGCGCCAGTTCGCGATAAGGCGCCAGAAAACGCAATTCAAAATCGTGCAGTTCGCGGGTACGTTCAGCGGTGTTGATGGCGCGGTCATACCACTCCATCTGCCGCGCCAACTCGGCGGCGGCCAGCAACTGGGTGTCGGAAAAAGACTGGATCGTCCAATTCCACTCCAGCGTGGCTTCGCTTCGCAATCCAAGGTCATACAAGGCCTTCGCCCGCGCAATACCGGGCTGGCGGGCAATTGCAGCGAGGTTTTCGCCGCCGGTTTTGACATTGATCTGGGGCGCTTGCATCACCGGCCCCAGCTCTTCCTGCGCCAGCTGGCCGTAATAATGGTGTTCGCGCGACAGGGCCAGAAAAATCGCATTCGCTGCCTGCTGCTGTTTATTGGCCTGCAAGGCACGGGCGTGCCAATACCGCCACGCCGCCTGCGCACGCGTTGACTCCCCCATGCTCTCGATCACCCGCTGCACGGTCGGCCAGTCGCCCGCACGCAGCGCAGCACGCACCCACCATTCGCGCTGAAAATCGTTGACTGCGACATAACCCGCCTGCTGGAATCCGTCCAGCGCGGCCGGCTCATGCCGGCGCGCAGCCCAGATCGCGAGGCGTGCCCAGGCCGCCCGCAATTCGTCTGCGCTGAGTTTTTCGGCATGCTTCTGCAACGCTCGCTCGGCCAAGGGGGAACTGTCTTTGGCGACTTGATCCAGCGCATACAGCGCAATTTCACGATCGCCGCGCTGGCTGAAATCCAGTTTTCCGCCCATGTTCAGCAAGCGGGCAGGATCGCGCTCGGCCAGATCGAACACGCTCGCTGCCGGTCGCTGCGCCTCCGGCAGCGACTTGGCCACCGACTGCGCGACACGCAGATTGCCTGCCAGCAAAGCCAGTCGGATGCGACGCCAGACATCTTCCTCGTTGAGCAATCCGGCCTCCATCAGCTGACTGAACAGCGGCGTACAGGCATTGGGCAGATCGCGCCCGCTGAACCACAGGGACACCGCCTCGCGCGCATGCGTCCGATTGCCCTGCGCCCATTCGGCGCGATAGGCATAGCACTGATGCGCGGCATCGGGTTTAAGCAGACGCGGGTACTCCGCCAGGTATTGCGGCCAGGCTGCCCGTGCCCCCAACGACTTGAGCCAGTCGGCACGCACCGATTCGGCCACTCGGCTGTCCGGATAGCGTGCCAGAAAATCGGCGATGCGCGCCTCATCACGCGCCGACAGCATCAGGCGCCAATACTCAACATAGGGGAACAGGACATGATCGCCAGGCACATCCGCGGCAGCGCGCTCAAGGTTTGCCACCTGCCTTGCGACATAGGCCGCGCGCGCGCGCTGCACCGCAGCATCGCCCGGTTCAGCCCAAGCCGGCAGCGCTGTAACCAGGCTCAGGATCAAAAAGTAAAAGAATTTCATCATGGATCGAGGTTAACACGCCGCCGTTTTGAAAAAATCTCAGACAGCGCTGATTGTCTTCACTGCTGGCGGTGTGGATTGCCGCCAACAATTCAGCCGCTTACCTGGACGTTGATGGCTGCCCGTTGGGGATCCGGATCGGATGGGCTCGATTGCCACCGGCCTGTTCAAACACGATCAGGCAACACCCGTCACGCCAGAAACAACGTGTAAGCCGGATTGAGGGATTCATCCCAATAGCGATAGCCCAGCCCGTCCAGAAACGTCTGGAAGCCGGGCTTCTCCTTATCAGGAACCTGGATCCCGACCAGCACGCGACCATGGTCGGCGCCATGATTGCGGTAGTGGAACAGGCTGATGTTCCAGCCCTGGCTCATGCTTTCGAGAAAGCGCATCAGCGCGCCGGGACGCTCGGGAAACTCGAAGCGATACAGCACTTCGTTTACCGCATCGGGCGCCCGTCCGCCGACCAGATGGCGAATGTGCAGCTTGGCCATTTCGTTGTCGGAGAGATCAAGCGCGTCGATGCCGTGGCGCTTGAGCAATTCAACCACCCGCTTGCCCTCGCCCGCGCCCGGCACCGACAGGCCGACAAACACGCGTGCAGTTTTGGGGTCGGAATAGCGGTAGTTGAATTCAGTGATGTTGCGCGCGCCCAGCAACGAGCAAAAAGTCTTGAAACTGCCCGGCGTTTCGGGAATGGTGACAGCCAGCACAGCTTCCCGCTTTTCCCCCAGTTCCGCACGTTCGGCTATATAGCGCAGACGATCGAAATTCATGTTTGCGCCAGACGCCACCGCAACCAGGGTTTTGCCCTTGAGCTTGCCGCTCGCGATGGCGGCTTTCATCCCGGCGATGGACAACGCGCCCGCCGGCTCAAGAATCGAGCGGGTGTCTTCAAACACGTCCTTGATCGCGGCGCAGATGGCGTCATTATTGACGCGGATGATTTCGTCCACATACAGCTGCGTCAAGCGGAAGGTTTCCTTACCGACTTTTTTCACCGCCACGCCGTCGGCAAAAATGCCCACGCGAGACAAGGTGACGCGATGGCCGGCTTCCAGCGAGCGCGCCATCGCGTCGGCATCTTCGGGCTCGACACCGACAATCCGGATGTCCGGGCGCAGGCGCTTGATGTAAGCGGCCATGCCGGCGATCAGGCCGCCGCCACCGACCGGGATGTAGACCGAATGGATCGGCCCGGGATGCTGGCGCAACAATTCCATCGCCACGGTGCCTTGACCCGCGATGACATCGGGGTCGTCGTAGGGGTGAACAAAGGTGGCTTTGGCTTCCTTGGCGAATTGCGTGGCGTGGGCACAGGCATCGTCGTAATTGTCGCCATGCAAAATGACCTGGGCATTGCGCGCAAGCACCGCATCAACCTTGATTTTCGGCGTGGTGGCCGGCATCACGATGGTGGCCGACACGCCCAGCTTCTGGGCTGCCAGCGCCACGCCCTGCGCGTGATTTCCGGCAGACGCTGCGACTACGCCGCGTGCCAGTTGCGCCGCTGTCAAGCGGGCCATCTTGTTGTACGCGCCACGACACTTGAATGAAAACACGGGCTGCAGATCTTCGCGCTTCAGCAAAACCGTGTTGCCAAGACGACGCGACAGATTGTGCGCGGGATCAAGCGGCGATTCGACTGCGACGTCGTAGACGCACGAGGTCAGGATACGTTCGAGGTAATCGTCAGGGTGACTCATGGCGGCAGTTTGAAAAAAGACGGCGATGCCGCTATCTTAGCGGGCTGAATCCAAATCGACGAAACCAAAATGACTCAAGACGAAATGAAGCAAGCGGTAGCACGTGCTGCCGTGGAGTACGCCCGGGGCGGCATCATCGGCGTGGGTACCGGCTCGACCGCCAACTACTTCATCGACGCACTGGCTGACGTGAAAGGCCGCATCGACGGCGCGGTGGCCAGTTCGGAAGCGACCGCAGCCCGCCTGAAAAGCCATGGCATTCAGGTGCTGGATCTC
>JAABQE010000248.1 GCA_011391655.1 Hydrogenophilales bacterium | reverse complement strand
TCGGCACGCAGTTGCTGCATCAGGGTGATGCCGTCGGTGCCGGGCATGTTGAGGTCGAGGATGAGCACGTCGGGGCGATGCGCGTGCAGCAGCATGCTGACCTCGCCCGGATTGCCGGTGAACGCGGTGACTTCGATCTGCCCGCTTTGTTCGAGCAGCTCGGCCAGCCCCTTGCGGAACAGGGTGTGGTCGTCGACGAGAATGATGCGGGTGAGACTCATAGGCTGCGACCGGGCTGGTCGTGCTCGGATGGGCTGCGATTGGTCGAACGCTGCGGAAAGACGAGGCGGATCACGGTGCCGCCAGCAGGGCGGCTCTCGACCTTGAGCTTGCCGTCGAGTTTGGCGGCACGCTCGCGCATGATAGTGAGGCCGAAGCTTTTACCCATGGTCGAGGATTCGTCGTTTTTCCGTTGCACGCCGACGCCGTCATCGGCGACGTTGACGATGTACTGGCCATCTTCAAGATCGAAAGTGATGACGACGTGGCGCGCGCGCGCGTGCTTGGCGATGTTGTAGAGCGATTCCTGGATGATGTGGAAGACCTGGATTTCCTCGTCGGGGGTGAGCGAGACGTCCTGCACCAGGTTGAGGAAATCGACATCGGCGTTGGCTTTCTTGCGGAAGCTCTTGGCCAGTTCCTGAATCGCCGGCACCAGTCCGCGCGGGTTGATGCGGTCGCGGTACTGGGTGATGAGGTCGCGCAGGTCGGCGTAGGCCAGATCGACGGCTTCCTCGACATCGCCCAGATAGCGGTTGGCCTTGGGGTAATCCTCGTGGCGCATCGCGTCACTCAAAACGGTGAGCCGCATCTTGGCGTACGCCAGCGTTTGCGCCAGTGAATCGTGAATCTGGTTGGCCAGCATCTGGCGCTCGTTCATCAGCGAGATGCGCATGTTCTCGCGGGTGAGGCGGGCGTTTTCCAAAGCAATGCCAAGATGTTCGCCAATCGAGCGAAACAGCATGCGCACGTCTTCTGGCACGCTGTGGCCTTCATCGAGAAACAGGTTGTACACGCCCATGACCTGATTTTTGTGCATCAGCGGCACCGCGACGACTGTGTTGCAGGTGCCGCTGAAGTACGCGTCGTTTGCCTGCTTTTTGCAGAAGGCGACGTTGTTCCAGCTGCTGGTGGTGATTTCGCGCGCGGCCTTGCCGCACACCCCGCAATCGACGCTGACGATGGCTTCGTGTTCGACCATTTCGGGCGGCAAGCCGACCGAGCCGATCAGGCGCAGATGGGTGCGGTCGTCGGTGATGACGCGCACTGCACCGGCCTGCGCGCCCGCCAGCCGAATCATGGTCGAGAGAAACCGTCCCAGCAGCTGTTCGACGTTGGCATCGGTGGACAGGCTGGTGGTGATTTCCGACAGCACGCGCAGCGCCGGAATGCTGACGTTGCCCACATCCGTTGGGGTGTGCTGGATCAGCGGATGAATATCTTTCACATTGAGAGACGACATGGTTTCAGCATATCCGATTTGTACACGATGACCAGCCTGTATTTATGGTGCAGGCGCATTGGATTCGGGCACCGTTATGCCAGGGTCGAGATCTTCCGGGAAGCCGCCTTGTTCGGGGGCGGGTTGCTTGACCGGCGGATCAGCCTGACTGGTGGAACCGTCGGGTTTTTCCGGCACCGCAGGGCGTGGCGGTGCGGGCGGCGTGGGCGGCGCCACGACGGGAGCCGGAACCGGCGCAGCGATGGCCGTATCGCCTGCGAGCTTGGATGGCGCAGGGGGCTGCGGATACAAGTGTGGCTGCAACTGCGGTAGCAGGGTTTTCAGGATTTGCGTGGCGAGCGAACTGGTATAGGCGAACTGCCCGGCCTGTTCGCCTGGCACCAATGCCGTCAAGGTGCCGAAGTAGCGGTCGCCGAGATAGAAGACAAAGGTGGCGGTGCGGTTGACCACGCGCGACTCAAGCAGTTGCCCGCCCCGGCCGTAGCGTTCAAAGCGGTTGTCGCCGGTGCCGGTTTTGCCGCCGATGGTGAGGGGATTGCCGGCGGCGTCCTTGAGTACGCCCGCCAGACGCGAGGCGGTGCCGCTCTCGACCACCCGCGCCAGTGCGCGGCGCACGGTTTGTGCGACTTCGGCCGGCAGCAGGCGTTCGCCCTTGGTGGGCTTGATCGACAGCCGCGTATCGAATGGGGTGTTGGCGGCGAAATGCAGGTGGGTGAGGCTGACCATCGGCTTTTTCATCCCGTCATTCACCAGAATGCTCATCAATTCGGCCAGCGCCGCCGGGCGGTCGCCCGAACTGCCAATTGCGGTGGCGTAGGACGGCGTGATGTTGTCGAAGGGGTAGCCGAGCTGCTTCCAGTCAACCAGCAGGCGGTCAAACGCTTCGACTTCCAGTAACGACTGGATGCGGATGTCCTGTGCATTCTTGCGGCTGGTTTTAAATAGCCAGTTGTATACCTCGCGCCGCGCCGCCGTGCCTTGCTCGTATAAGGTGCTGAGATTGGTTTTGGGCGCCGCACGCATGGTTTTGACCACCCACAGTTCGAGTGGGTGAATTTGTGACACGTAGCCACGGTCAGCCAGATTGTAGGCATCCGGGGCATGGGCGTTGAACATGGACCTCAGCACATTGGGACTCAGGCTGGCACTGGCCGGAACGTGCTGATGCAGCGCGGCAACATACGCATCAAAACCCGCCAGCGGTTCCAGATAACGGTACACCGAGGTGAAACGGCGCGGATTGAAGCGAATGCGGCCATACAGGTCGTCAGCCATCTGCGCGGGGGTTTGTGCCTTGTGGCGCTGGTAAAAACGGTTGATGAACACGCGGCCTTCCTGATCGACGAAACGCATCAGATAGGTCTCGCGCAGGGGATTGCTGGCGTCGTCGAGAATCCGCGCGGCGGCACCCGGGGTGGCGCTGGCGTAGTGGCGCACGATGTCGCGCATGATGCGGATGTAAGCCAGGTTGACCGAGTTTCGGGTGGCCTCCCAGACGTCCATGATGCGGCTGTTGTCTTTGGGGTCGAAGTTGGCGAAATTGTGCAGTCCGCCGCCAGTGAAAAAGGTTTCTGGTGCGGCGGAATAGCGCCGTGCCATGGCGGCGTCGAGCGTGACCGCGAGCGTTTCGTCGCGATTGGCAAGCAGGCGTCCGGCCACCCACTGCGACAACACATCACGCTGTGGCACGGCTTTTTGCTTGAGCGCATCGGGCGCGAGTATGTGGTATTCAGCGTGCCGCCGCGCGATGATTTCCAGATAGGTGATGAGGGTGCGCAGCTTGGCGGTGGAGCCGAGGTCGAGGCGTGCCTGGCTGTTGATGTCAAATGGCTGGTTGAGGTTGTCAGCCTGTATCCGCAGCAGATTGCCCTGCGTGGTTTTTTCGTACAGGGTGAAGCTGTAAATCACCTCGGCCAGTGGATTCTCGGGCTTGAGCAGGCGATGCCCGACCAGCCCGGAAGCGGTGGCGGCTTCGAGTTTAGCCAGGCTTTGCAAATAGCGGTTGATGATTTTTTGTGCCGGCTGGTTGATGGTGGTCTTGACCTGCAGATCGATCCGGTCGAGGTCGTACAGGCGGGGCTCGCCGAGTAGTTGTGCGACCCGGATGCGCTGCGCGTTGGTGGCTTTCTGGTCGACAAAACGGGGCGGCGGCGGATCGATGCGCTCGCGCGTGCTGCGCAGTTTGACCCGCTTGGCGCGATCGCCCAGTTCGAGCGGAATCACACCGGCCTGCGCCAGCAGGGTGAGGTGATCGTCGGTGCTGGCATCCAGCGCTTTGCGGTTGGCGGCCAGGTAATACGAGGGGCGGCGTTCGGCAACGATCAGCGACAGTGCGTGTTTGAGCGCGCTGGCATAGGCGTCGTCGCGGGGGCCGGGTTTTTTGGACAGCGTGCGGTTGACCGCAGCGAAGTCGAGCCCATACCACGCCCACAAGCCGTCGCCGACACCGTTGACTTCGCCGAAGCGCGGCGCGGCGGCAAGCGGCACCGTGTTGAGATAGGCCATCACGATTTTGCGCCGCATCGGCAGCGTGTTGGGGCCGTCGAGATAGGCGCGCAGGCTGGCGCTGCCCATCTGGCGCAGTTTGTCGCCCATGCTGTTGGTCAGGCCGTCGGGCGAGTGGCGATACTTTTCGATCTGCGTCGGCAAGGTGCTGCCGCCCGGTACGTTGCGGTTGGTGTCGATCAGGCTGATGCCCTTTTCAAGCAGGGCTTGCGCGAGGCGGTCCCACTCCACCGCCGGGTTGCGGGTGGGAAACTGTTCGGTCAGCAGTTCGCGGTTTTCGATATAGAGCAGGGCATTGACCAGCACGGGGGGAATGGCTTCGAAGCGCTCGTACACGCGCGTGGGATGCTTGCCCTGATACAGCGATTGCCCGGCACTGTCGAGCAGGCTCAGCCCCGCCTGGTCTTTTTCGTGATACGGCAGGAACAGGCCGAGATCGTCCACCCGTTCCATCTGCGCACTGATCTTGGCCTGCTGGTCGATTTGCCAACCCGCCTTGTCGAGCCGCGTGAGGTAGGTGGGCTGGGCGTGATAGCCGAGGCGGACGTCATACGGCCCGTCGCCGGGATAGCGGATGCGTTTGGACGGCCCGGGCTGCATCTGCCAGGTCATTTTTTGCGCGGTCTTGACCAGGTATTTGGCTTCGAGTGCGGATGACACCAATTCCCAGGCGATGAGTCCGATCAGGGCGATCAGCAGCAGCAGAATGCCGAGGCCAATCAGGATGCGACGCGGGGTTTTTTTCATGTTCTAGACCCAGTCGCGCGCAGAGAGAAAATCGGTGTACAGACGGGCTTCCGCGCTGCCCGGTTCGGGGTGCCAGTCGTAGCGCCATTTCACGATCGGCGGCAGCGACATCAGGATGGATTCGGTGCGCCCGCCCGATTGCAGACCGAACAGGGTGCCACGGTCGTATACGAGGTTGAACTCGACGTAGCGACCGCGCCGGTAGGCCTGGAAATCACGTTCACATTCGCCGTATGCGATGTTCTTGCGGCGTTCGAGAAGGGGCAGATAGGCGGCGATAAACGCGTCGCCGACGCTTTGCGTCATGGCGAAGGCGTGTGCGAATCCGCCTTCGGAAAAGTCGTCGAAAAACACGCCGCCGATGCCACGCGGCTCGTTGCGGTGCTTGAGGAAAAAATAGCGGTCGCTCCAGTCCTTGAAGCGCGGATGCAGGTCAGCGCCGAACGGATCAAGTGCGGTTTTGCAGGTGGCGTGAAAGTGCTTGGCATCGTCTTCAAAGCCGTAATAGGGCGTCAGATCCATGCCGCCGCCAAACCACCACACTGGCGCCTCATCCTCTTTCATCGCGACAAAGCAGCGCACGTTCATGTGCACCGTCGGTGCATAGGGATTGCGCGGGTGCAGCACCAGCGATACGCCCATGGCTTCCCAGCGCCGTCCGGCCAACTCGGGCCGGTGTGCGCTGGCGGACGGCGGCAGCTGGCTGCCCAGTACGTGCGAAAAATTCACCCCGCCGCGTTCCAGCACCTGGCCTTCTTCGATCAGCCGCGAGATACCGCCGCCGCCTTCGGGGCGTTGCCAGGCATCGGTGCGGAAAGGCAGGCCATCGGCGGCTTCGAGTGCGGCGACAATGCGCGCCTGCAGGTCGAGCAGCCAGGTTTTGACGGCGCTTGAATCAAAGGCGGGGGTGTCGAGTGTGTGAGCGGGCATCAGGGGCGAAGCGTGGTTCCGGTGGCAAGGTCGATCAGGGTGGAGGGGCGGCGGCGTGTACCGATGCGGCCATCGATCACGCGCACCCGTGAGCCGAATATTCTGCGGCATTGTGCCGCAGTTTGGGCGGGTTTTTTGCCGCTTTTGTTGGCACTGGTCGAAACCAGGGCCATGCCGAGTTCGCGGCACAGGCGCGCGGCCACCGGGTGGGCGGTGACGCGCAGCGCGATCGTGGCGCGCCCGCCGGTCAACAGGGGTGAACAGGTCGGGGAGGCGGGCACGACCCAGGTAACGGGGCCGGGCCAGCTGCGCTGCATTTTCATCTGGTCGGCGGCACTTAGCGGACGAATAAAGGGCGTGAACTGCTTGAAATGGTGGGCGATCAGCAGCAAGCCTTTGGCCGCGTTGCGGCCTTTCAGCTGGATCAGGCGCTTGAGCGCATTGGGATTGCGTGGGTCACAACCGAGGCCGTAGCAGGATTCGGTGGGATAGGCGATCAGCCCGCCGCGCAGCAGATGCGCGCGCAGCGCGTCTGTTTCACTGTTCACAGCTTACCGCTCACCAGCTTACTTTTTCCGGTCCAGCGCGCGCCAGCCGATATCGCGCCGGTATTGCATGCCATCGAAGTGGATCGCGGCCACGGCTTCGTAGGCGCGGGCTTGTGCCATGCGCACGCTGTCGCCAAGCGCGGTGATCGCCAGCACGCGGCCGCCACTCACCACGGTCTGATCGTCCTGCAGGGTGGTGCCGGCGTGAAAGACATGCAGGTCTTCGGCCGCGGCAGGCAGCGCGCCGATGACGTCGCCCTTGCGCGGCGCGTCCGGGTAGCCCGCTGTCGCCAGCACCACCGCGAGTGCGGTGCGGCGATCCCATTCGGCCTCGACCTGGTCGAGCGTGCCGTCGATGGCAGCGTCCATCAGCGCGACCAGATCGGTTTTCAGCCGCATCATGATCGGCTGGGTTTCCGGGTCGCCCATGCGGCAGTTGAATTCCAGCACCTTGGGCGCGCCGTCGGCACCGACCATGATGCCGGCGTAGAGAAAGCCGGTGTAGCGGATGCCGTCGGTGGCCATGCCGGCGACGGTAGGATGGATCACCTCGCGCATGATGCGGGCGTGCAGTTCGGGCGTGACCACCGGCGCCGGCGAATAGGCGCCCATGCCGCCGGTGTTGGGGCCGCTGTCGCCATCGCCCAGGCGCTTGTGATCCTGGCTCGACGCCAGCGCCAGCACGTGCTCGCCATCGACCATGACGATGAAGCTGGCTTCCTCGCCGAGCAGGCATTCCTCGATCACCACGCGATGCCCGGCGTCGCCCATGCTGTTGCCGGAGAGCATGGCGTCGACCGCGGCGTGCGCTTCCTCCGCTATGGTCGCGACGACCACACCCTTGCCCGCGGCCAGGCCGTCGGCCTTGACCACGATGGGGGCGCCGTGCTGGTCGATGTAGGTGTGCGCCGCGGCCGCATCGGTGAAGGTGCCGAAAGCCGCGGTGGGGATGCCGTGACGTGCCATGAACTGCTTGGCGTAATCCTTCGAGCTTTCGAGCTGGGCGGCGGCCTGGGTCGGGCCAAAGATCCGCAGCCCGGCGGCGCGAAACGCATCGACCACGCCCGCCGCCAGCGGCGCTTCCGGGCCGACCACGGTAAACGCGATGTCGCTGTCGCTGCGAACAAACGCAAGCAGTGCGGGAATCGAGGTGAACGGCACGTTGAGCAGGCCGTCCTCGGTTGCCGTGCCGCCGTTGCCGGGCGCGACCAGTACCTGGGAGACACGGGGAGATTGGGTGAGCTTCCACGCCAGAGCGTGTTCGCGTCCGCCGGGGCCGATGACGAGAATTTTCATAAGATGTGGTGAGCGGTGAGGAGTAAGCGGTGAGCGGTGGGTGGAGTGAGGTGTTTTTTCCTGCGCACTACTCACCGTTCACCGCTTACCAAAAATCAATGCCGGAAATGCCGCGTGCCGGTGAACACCATCGCGATGCCGTGTTCATTGGCGGCGGCGATGACTTCGTCGTCGCGCATCGAGCCGCCGGGCTGGATCACGGCCTTGATGCCCGCCGCCGCCGCCTGGTCGATGCCGTCACGGAAGGGGAAGAAGGCATCGCTCGCCATCACCGAGCCGGGCACCGGCAAGCCGGCGTGCTCGGCCTTGATGGCGGCGATGCGGGCCGAGTTGATGCGGCTCATTTGCCCGGCGCCGACGCCGACGGTCATGCGGTCTTTGGCATAAACAATCGCGTTGGATTTGACGAACTTGGCGACGCGCCAGGCGAACAGCAGGTCGTCCATTTCCTGCGCGGTCGGGGTGCGGGTGGTGACGGTTTTCAGTTCGCCGTGCAGCAGGATGTCGGCGTCCTGCACCAGCAAGCCACCGGCGACGCGCTTCATGTCGAGCTGGGCGACGGAACCCGACCACGCGCCGCATTCAAGCAGGCGCACATTCTTTTTGGCAGCGACGGCAGCCGACGCTTCGGGGCTGACTTCGGGCGCAATAATGACTTCGACGAACTGGCGCTCGACGATGGCCGCAGCCGTTGCGCCATCGAGCCGGCCATTGAAAGCGATGATGCCGCCGAAGGCCGATTCGGGATCGGTCTGGTAAGCGCGGTTGTAGGCGTCGAGCAGGCTGCTGCCGTAGGCGACGCCGCACGGGTTGGCGTGCTTGACGATGACGCAGGCGGGCGCAGCGTCGAACAGCTTGACGCATTCGAGCGCAGCGTCGGTGTCGGCGATGTTGTTGTAGCTGAGTTCCTTGCCCTGAATCTGGCGCGCAGTCGCAATGGTGCCGACTGGGGCATTGGCCTCGACGTAGAACGCGCCGGCCTGGTGCGGGTTTTCGCCGTAGCGGCAGACTTGCGCGCGGGTGAATTGCAGGTTGAGTTTGCCGCCGAAGGCCTCGCGTTTGTTGTTGTCGTTCAATGCGGTCAGGTAGTTGCTGATGTGGCCGTCGTATTCAGCCGTGTGGGTGAAGGCTTTTTTCGCCAGACCGAAGCGGGTGGCGTCGGTCAGTGCGCCGCCATTGGCCTGCATTTCGGTGATCAGCGCCTGGTAATCGGCGGGGTTGGTGACGATGGCGACAAAGCGGTAGTTCTTGGCGGAGGAGCGCACCATCGCCGGGCCGCCAATGTCGATGTTTTCAATC
>JAABQE010000247.1 GCA_011391655.1 Hydrogenophilales bacterium | reverse complement strand
ATTTTATCGATGAGGAATTCCATCGCTTCCATGTCGTCCATCGGGTAGAGCAATTTCCGCAACACCCAGACCTTCTGCAGCAACTCCTGCGGGATCAGCAGCTCTTCGCGGCGCGTGCCGGAACGATTGACGTTGATCGCAGGGTAAAGGCGACGCTCGGCCATTTTGCGGTCGAGGTGGATTTCCAGGTTGCCGGTACCCTTGAATTCTTCGTAAATCACATCGTCCATGCGGCTGCCGGTTTCGACCAGCGCCGTGGCGATGATGGTGAGGCTGCCGCCTTCTTCGATGTTGCGTGCGGCGCCAAAGAATCGCTTGGGTTTTTGCAGCGCGTTGGCGTCGACACCACCGGTGAGCACCTTGCCGGAGGCGGGCTGCACGGTGTTGTAGGCGCGCGCGAGACGGGTGATCGAGTCGAGCAGGATCACCACGTCTTTCTTGTGTTCAACCAGACGCTTGGCGCGCTCGATCACCATTTCAGCGACCTGCACGTGGCGGCTGGCAGGTTCGTCGAAGGTGGAGGCGATCACTTCGCCGCGCACGGTGCGGCTCATTTCGGTGACTTCCTCCGGGCGCTCGTCGATCAGCAGGACGAACAGGACGACATCAGGGTGGTTGGAACTGATTGCGTGAGCAATCTGTTGCAGCATCACGGTTTTGCCCGATTTCGGCGGGGCCACCAGCAGACCGCGCTGGCCTTTGCCAATCGGTGCGACGATGTCGATCACGCGGCTGGTGAGGTTTTCCTCGGCCTTGATGTCACGTTCCAGCTTGAGCGGCGCGTCCGGGTGCAGCGGGGTGAGGTTCTCGAACAGGATCTTGTTTTTGCTCGCCTCGGGCGGCTCGTCGTTGATCTTGTCGAGCTTGGTCATCGCCGAATAGCGTTCACCATCCTTGGGGGTGCGGATTTCGCCTTCGATCTTGTCGCCGGTGTGCAGGTTAAAGCGGCGGATCTGCGACGGCGAAACGTAAATGTCGTCGGTGTTGGCCAGGTACGAAGCCTCCGGCGACCGCAAAAATCCGAACCCGTCAGGCAGCACTTCCAGTACGCCGTCACCAAAAATCGAATCACCGCGCTTCGCTACCGCTTTCAGGATGGCGAAAATCAGTTCCTGCTTGCGAAAGCGGTTAGCGTTATCGATGCTGAAGGTGGCGGCAAGCTCGAGGAGCTCGGTAATGGGTTTTTGCTTGAGTTCGGAAAGATACATGGACGGGGCCTGGAGGGGCTCGCTTGAAAGAGCCGGATGGGGGGGCGTGGGGGCGGACGGGACGGCGCCGAGACTGTCTGCAGGGAGAACACCCTGAAGGGCATCTATATCGTGTGGCGGATTCCTTGCGGGTGCGGCGGGCACTGATGGCGCGCTGGACGCACCGCCCAGTAAAAGCGCCTTCTTAGATGTTGCTGTCAACGAAAGCGGTGAGCTGTGACTTAGACAGCGCGCCGACCTTGGTAGCTTCGACGTTGCCGTTCTTGAACAGCATCAGGGTGGGGATGCCGCGAATGCCGAACTTGGGCGGCGTGGCCTGGTTCTCGTCGATGTTCAGTTTGCACACCTTGAGCTTGCCGGCGTATTCCTTGGCGACTTCGTCCAGAATCGGTGAAATCATTTTGCAGGGGCCACACCAGTCGGCCCAGTAGTCCACCAGCACGGGCACGCCGGCTTGCAGCACTTCCTGTTCGAAAGAATCGTCGGATATGTAATGAACATGTTCGCTCATTGGTGAAGCTCCTAAATTGAAGAGTGGGGATGGCCGGGCTCGGCCTGCTGATGCTGAAGGTAATGCTGGAAAATTCGGAATTGTGCCGATATGCTACATCAAAATGGTCGCCTGCAAGCATCCGGGCGTTTCCCAAGATTCCGTTCTTAACCCATAGCAGGTAAATACGAATGACCTATGTTGTAGCCGAAGCCTGTGTGAAGTGCAAATACACCGATTGCGTCGATGTCTGTCCGGTGGACTGCTTCCATGAAGGACCGAACTTTCTCGTCATCGATCCGGAGGAATGCATCGACTGCACGTTGTGCGTGGCCGAATGCCCGGTCGAGGCGATTTTTGCCGAAGACGACGTGCCGGATGACCAGCGTGGCTTCATCGCGCTCAACGCCGAACTCGCCAAAGGCTGGAAAGTCATCATTGAACGCAAAGACCCGCTGCCCGATGCCGACGACTGGGCTGGCGTGAAAGACAAGCTGCAATATCTGGAGCGTTGAATGCAATGGGAATCGCCACGATTCCCCTAACGGACTCCGATCTACTGCGCGCTGACGTCCCGCAATGCGGGATGGCGTCGTATGCTTTGCATGGTGCATCGCTGCCGGCCGCCGTTGCCCGCCACCTGCTCGACCAACACGCTGACCGTTTGCCCGATTTATCCGGGCTGACGGTGCTCGTCCCCAATCATCGTGCCGGGCAGGATTTCGCCCGGGTACTGGCGCAGACTGCCGGCCTGCCGGTGCTGATTCCGCCGCATATTGTTCCGCTCAAAACCTGGGCAGAGTGCACGGCAGACGGCCATGGCGAGCCGCAGGCGCGGCGTCTGGCGCGTCTGCATGGCGTGCTGCGGCGTGTGGACTGGCTGGGGAATATCGACAAATGGACGCTGGCGAATGAGTTGCTCGCACTGGCCGATGAGCTGTCCGCTGCGCGGCTGGGTGGCGATATTGGATCGCAGATTCGCGCCTTGCACGCCGATGCGCTCGACCGCGAAACGGCGCTGATCGAGGCGGTATGGCAGGCGCTTAACACCGGTGGCCATGACCCGCAGGCGCGTTATGCGGCGGCGCTCGATCAACTGCTGGTGCAACTCGCAACCGACCCGCGCCCGCTATATGGCTATGCCTTGGGCACGCTTACTGCGGTCGAGCAGCAGTTTCTCGCGCGCTGCGCCGAATATACCAGCGTCACCCAGTTTGAGTTGAGCGGTGAGCTATGCACTGCCGCAGACGCGGTGGTGCAGACCCTGCACCAGGCCTGGCAATGCAGCGATCCACCTGTGCTGGCGCGCGCCAGAACGTTGGCGAGCGCTCACCCCAATACGCCGTTGCAGGCGCGTCTTGGCTTGAATCCAGCGCCGCATCTTGAGGCAGAGGCACGCGCGATTGCCACGTGGGTAGCCGCACAACTCCAGGACGGAAAGCGCGACATCGCCCTGATCGCGCTCGATCGTGAGACCGCGCGCCGGGTGCGTGCGCTGCTCGAACGGATGGACGTGCTGGTGGCCGACGAAACCGGTTGGACGCTATCGACCACGGCCGCTGCCGCTGTCATCGATCGCTGGCTCGAGTGTGTGGCGAGCGATTTTCCGCATGTCGAATTGCTCGATTTGCTGAAATCGCCTTTCGTGCTGGGTGATCTGGCGGCGCGGCAGGATCAGGTGTTGCAGCTCGAACTCGCGCTGCGGCGGCAGGGTGTCGCGCAAGGCATGGCCGATATTCAGCGGCTGGTGCACAAGCAGTTTGGTGCGCTGCCGGACTGGCTGGCCGCGCTGTTCAGCGCGCGTCAGCGCTTTGCCCAGACGCGCGCGCCGCTGGCCGTCTGGCTGACCCGGCTGCTGGACAGCCTCGCCCAACTCGACGTCACGCTGAAAGCCGACGCGGCCGGCGCCAAAGTGCTGGAAACCCTGGAAAGCTTGCGCCACGATCTCGGCGACGACAGCGAAAAATACAGCTTTGGCGAATGGCGGCGCTGGCTCAATCTGGCGCTGGAATCAGCGAGCTTTATCGACGCCAGCGTGGCCAGCCCGATTGTGCTGACGTCGCTGCCCGCCGCGCGTGGCCGCGTGTTCGAGGCTGTCGCCGTCATCGGCGCCGACGCCCACCACTTGCCGGTCTATCCTGCGCCGGGCCTGTTCAGTCAGTCCACCCGCGCGCAGCTCGGTCTGCCCACCGCCGCCGCCGAAGCCGCCGCGGCCACCACCGACCTGATCCAGTTGCTGAGCCAGGGCAGCGCGCTGTTGAGCTGGCAAGCCTGGCACAACGACGAACCCAACCCCGCCTCGCCGCTGGTATTGCGCCTGCAGGCGCTGCACCTGGCCGCGTGGGGAAGCGACCTGCCGCATCAGGCCAGCGGCGAGCCACCCGCTTGTTCCAGCCCGCCGCCCGAGGCGAGCGTACAACCTGCGCCGGTGGTGATGCCCGCACAATTACCGCGCCGTTATTCGCCCACTGCTTACCAAACGCTGCTCGACTGCCCGTACCGGTTTTTCGTTCAAGGTGTGCTCGGCATCCGTGAACTCGACGAAGCCGACGATGCGCTCGACAAGAGCGATTACGGCAACGCCCTGCACCGTATCCTCAAAAGCTTTCACGACAGCCAGCCGCCAGCCGAGCGTGCCGCTGCGCTGGCGCGCCTGGGCGAAATATCTGCCACTGAGTTTGCCGCACTGCCTGCTTTTACCGGCACGGTCTGGGATAAGCGCTGGGCAAGCATTCAGCCCGCCTACATTGACGCCTGGCTGGAGAGTCAGGCCCAGGGCTGGCGCTATCAGTCGGGTGAAACCGCATTTGACATGCCGTTCGAGGTGGCAGGCCTCGGTGAAATCACCCTGCACGGCCGCATTGATCGCGTCGATTGCCGCATCGATACGGGCGGCGAGGCGCTGGCCGTCATCGACTACAAAACCGGCGCAGCACAGGGGCTCAAAAAGAAGCTTAAAAACCCCGCCGAAGCGGTCCAGCTGCCGTTTTACGCCTGGCTCGCCGAGGCTGCCGCCGCTTACCTGCCAATCAACGAAACCCCCGTCGCGCCGCTCGAACTCGATGGTGAAACCGATATCGACGCCATCTGCCGCCGCTTGCCGGCGCTGCTCGAAGCCATTGCCGCAGGCGCAGCACTGCCCGCAACGGGCATCGATAGCGTTTGCCAGCATTGCGAAGCGCGCGGACTTTGCCGCAAGGGGATGTGGGGTGATGCGGATCAGGACGGGTTGGCGCCCTGATCGCTGAGTGAAGCAGGCGCCGCCCGCCCCGCTTTATTTACCGCTCAATACGGTTTCCAGTGTGACCCACTTGCCGTCTTTCACCTGATAGAGCGTGACGGCGCCGCCGGTAATGTCGCCTTTGGCGTCAAAGCGCACGCGTCCGGTCACGCCCTGGTAATCGGTCTTGGGCAGTTCGGCCAGATACTTGGCCGGGTCGCTGGAGTCGGCGCGTTTCATGGCGGCGATCAACACGTGCATGGCGTCGTAGGCGTAAGGCGCGTAGTTCTGGATCTGGCCGTACTTGGCTTCGAACTTGGCTTTGAACGCCGCGCCCCCGGGCATTGTGGCGAGCGGCAGGCCGGGGTTGGAGGCGATGGCGCCTTCGCCGTCGGCACCGGCCAGTTCGATGAACTTGGGCGTTTGGGCGCCATCACCGCCGAGGAAGGTGGCGGTCATGCCGAGCTGTTTCATTTGCTTGATCATCGGCGCGGCCTGTGGGTCCATGCCGCCAAAGAACACCAGATCGGGTGCCTTGCCCTTGATCGAGGTGAGAATCGCCATGAAGTCGGTGGAGCGGTCGGACGTGTATTCGCGCGCGACCACTTCGCCGCCGGCGGCTTTGGCGGCTTTCTCGACTTCGTCGGCGAGGCCCTGGCCGTAGGCCGTGCGGTCGTCGATGATGGCGATTTTTTTCGCGCCGAGTTTGGTCACGGCGAAACTGCCCAGCACGCTGCCTTGCTGCGCGTCGTTGGTCATCACGCGATAAGCGGTTTTGTAGCCGGAAGCGGTGTAGGCCACGGCGGTGGCCGAGGGCGAAATCTGCGGAATGCCGCTGTCCGCATAGATCCTGGAAGCCGGGATGGTGGCGCCCGAATTGAGGTGGCCGATGACACCCGCGACGCCTTCGTCGACCAGTTTTTGTGCCACGGTGGTGGCGGTTTTGGGGTCGGCTGCGTCGTCCTCACTCTTCATCTCGAGTACGATTTTTTTGCCACCGAGGGTGAGGCTGGAAGCGTTGATTTCATCCAGTGCCAGGCGCGCACCGTTTTCATTGTCTTTGCCCAGATGCGCTTGCGGGCCGGTGAGGGGAGATACCTGGCCGATTAACACCACCTGATCACCATTTTGCTGGGGCTTGTCGCCGCATCCGGCAACCAGGGCTGCAACGGCCAAGGCCGCAAAACTGAGGGTGTGGCGTGTCATATCGGTTTTTCCGCAAACAAGTTTGAACGCGGAATTTATACCACAAGCCCGCCGCACCCGGCCTTTCCAAGAAGCGCCACGCCAAAAAACACAAGGCCGACGTGAAGTCGGCCTTGTGTGTGCTTGCAGCAGGATCGAATTACTTCGCAGTCAGAATCCAGGCAACGATCTTGTTCAAGTCTTCAGGCTTGACCTGCGGGTTCGGCGGCATGGGAATCTCACCCCACACACCCTTGCCGCCCGCCTTCACTTTAGCGACCAGTTTGGCTTGTGCGCCCTTGTCGCCCGCATATTTCTTGGCGACATCCTTGTACGCGGGGCCAACGATTTTCTTGTCAACGCCATGGCAGGACATGCAAGCATTTTTCTGAGCCAGTGCTTGGCCGTCGTCGGCTGCTGCAGCCATACCGGACATCAGCAACAGGGCAGCCGATGCTGCGGTCATTACGAGTGTTTTCATCATTTGCAATCTCCGTGGAAATCAAGTGGGCGTGTGTTAATCATCGCACTTGCACTATTAAGGAAAAGAAGCTTCTGTGCAAGTCTGGAGTCGGGTTATTTCTAGACCCATCCTAATAAATGTTGTTATTCCTTCTCAATCAAATCGCGGTAGGCATGCCAACTGGCATGGCCCAGCCAGGGAAAGATCAGCGCCATGGCGATGAAGTTGGTCGCCATGCCAATCGCAATCAATCCGGCGATCAGCGCGCTCCATAGCAGCATCACCGGAAAATTGCGCTTGGTCGCCATTAAACTGGTCACCAGCGCAGTTGCCAGATCAACCTTGCGATGCAGCAGCATCGGCAACGACACCACCGATAGACTGAACACCAGCAACGCCAGCATGCCGCCAAACGCCAGGTATGCCAGCACGAAATCGGCGTGCAGGCGCGCCGCATCCAGGCTCAACAGGTCGGCGAGACTGCCGATGCCCGCGTCATTGAGAAATAGTCCGACCAGAATAGCCGAGATACGTTCCCACATCGAAAGCGCAAACACCAGCATCAGGGCAAACAGGCCGAGCGAAGCGGGATTGGCGCGCCACGACAGCAAAGGCACCCACAGTGCGGGCAGCTTGTGGTGATGTTCCAGCCGGTGGCTCAGGCAATAAAACACCGTGGCCAGCAGTGGTGCGACAAACAGGAAGCCGGACGCGAGTGCCAGCGCCAGATGCGGCCGGCCCCACGCACCGTGCACCAAACCATAGCCCAACAGTGCGAATACGAAGCCGTAAAACAGGCTCAGTGGCCAAGCCTTGGCAATGTCCTGCGCGCCGGCGCGTAACCATTGCAGGGTTTGCTGAACGCTTACTTGACGAATTCCCGGCAACGCCATGTGCGCAGCCTGCGGGTGGTGGACAGCATGTGTACTCATGATGGCGGCTCCCGAAATGAACTGACGCTCTTTTTGAGAGCAAAAGCGCGACAGAGTTCCAAATTCGGCCCACCATTTCGAATGGGATTCCGCAATCAGGCCATCACAGCAGATAGCTCGGTCACCGGCGGCAGACAGGCCGTGCCACTGCAAGTCCAGGCAGTAGGCTGGCTGGATTCGGGTTTGGCCAGCGCGGCGGGCAGCGTCAAGCCATGGGGGAGCGTCAGCATCAGGTCGCGCGGGCCAAGTTTGGGAGTCAGCGCGGTTGTCCACTCGCTCAGTGCCGCCGCCGGGCCGCGCAGCAGGATGATGCGCGGCGGTGACAGCGATTCGTCGAGTACGGCCAGCAGGGTGGGGAACGCGATCGGCTGCTGGGCGAGCTGCGCCTGGAACAGCCGCAGGCAGCGCGCGCTGGCGTCGAGATAGCGCGTTTCGCCCAATAGATGCCCCAGCCGTTGCAGGGCGAATGCGGCGACGCCATTGCCGGACGGGGTGGCGTGGTCGTAGCCCGGTTTGGGGCGGGTGATCAGGGCTTCGTGGTCGTGGCTGGTAAAGAAGAATCCACCGGTTTCGGCATCCTCGAAATGTGTCAGCAGGGCGTCGGCCAGCTCGCATGCCCATGCCATGTCGGCTTCGCGGTAGTGGGCTTGCAGGCTTTCCAGCAGGGCATCGAGCAGGAAGGCGTAATCGTCGAGATAGGCGTTGAGCCGCGCCTCGCCGTGTTGGTAGCTGGCGAGCAGACGGCCGTCGCGCCACAGGGCTTGATGCAGAAAATCAATGGCGGCCTGCGCGGCTTCGACCCAGTCGGTGCGCGCCATCACGCGCCCGGCGTGGGCGAGACCGCCGATCATCAGCGCATTCCAGCTGGTGAGCTGCTTGTCGTCGCGCCCCGGGCGCACCCGGGTTTCGCGCGCGGCGAACAGCTTGGCGCGTGCGCTGTGCAGCCTTGCCATCGCCACGTCCGGGTTGAGCCACAGGCTGGTGGCGATGCTGTCCAGGGGTTGAGCGAGAATGGGGTTCCAGCTCGCGTTTTCAAAATTCGGCGGCTGGTCAAACCCGTACAGCGGCGCGGCCACGGCGTATTCCTCGTCGTTCAACAGGGCGCGCACCTCGTCAAGCGTCCAAACGTAGAACTTGCCTTCATGGCCTTCGCTGTCGGCGTCGAGCGCGGAATAAAAGCCGCCTTCCGGCGCGCGCATTTCGCGCAGCAGCCAGGCGACGATGTCTTCTGCGGTTTCCTTGAACAGGGGGTCGCCGGTCAGTGTCCAGGCGTCGGCATACAGGTGCAGCAGCGGGCCGTTGTCGTAGAGCATTTTTTCGAAA
>JAABQE010000246.1 GCA_011391655.1 Hydrogenophilales bacterium | reverse complement strand
AGCTCGCGCTGACACAGAAACGGGGCGGCTGGGACAACGCAGCCGAACTGGTGATGGTGAGCCGGAAGGATGACGTTTCCGAGATGCGCAACGAGATGGAAACCCCGGGCTACGCCCTCGTCAACCTGCGCGGCAGCTATTCGTGGAAAAAGGTGCGCGTCGATTTCGGCGTGGAGAACGTGTTCGACCGACTCTACTACCATCCGCTCGGCGGCGCCTATCTCGGCCAGGGCACGACGATGACCACCCAGGCAGTCGCGACCGTGCCGCAATGGGGCACCCCCGTTCCCGGGATGGGCCGTTCGATCTACACTGCGCTGAATGTCAAGTTCTAATGGTTTTACTTTGAGGAGACACCGATGAAAGCGCTTGTTGCTGCCGTATTGCTGGCCAGTGCCGCCACCCTGCCCGCCTGGGCCGCCAATGTCAGCGTCACCGACGCCTGGGCGCGCGCCACCATGCCGGGACAGCCCGTTAGCGGGGCGTATATGAACATTCAGGCGGATGCCGACGCACGTTTGATCAGCGCTTCCAGCCCGCTGATCCCGCAGGTCGAAGTGCATGAAATGAAAATGGACGGCGACGTGATGCGCATGCGTGAAGTCAAGGCGATCGACTTGCCAAAAGGCAAGACCGTGTCGCTCAAGCCCGGTGGTTTTCACATCATGCTGATGAACCTGAAGCAGCCGATTGTCGCCGGCGAGATGATTCCGCTGGCGCTGGTGATCGAGTCAGGCGGCAAACAGCAGATCGTCGAAGTTAAAGCCGAGGCGCGCGCGGCGACCGGCGGCATGTCGCATTCTCATTGAGCCACGCCGCCAGCGCCGCCTGAAATAGCGCTGCCTCTAATCGCCCCCCGCGCGCGCAGATCGTCGAGCAGCGCGCCGCCCGCCTGCACAATGAGGGCGCGATCGGGGTGACGGCTTTCTTCGGCAATCTGTTCCAGCGCGGCGCGCCCGCTCAGGCTGCCGGGCTCCAGCAGCGTCAATAGCCGGGCGGTGAACGCGTTGGTTGCGTTGAACTGAACCTGATCGGCGGCGTCGCGAAACACCAGTAAAAACGTTTCGGCGGGCTGCATTTTGCGGCGCGGCGCGATGAGGTGAACTGGCCAGTCGTAACGCAGGTTGGCCAGCACCGGATTCAACAGCGGCACCCCGTCGAGCAGGTCGCCTGCCGGGTCAAATGCCTGATCCGCGCTGCGGTTTGATACCGACAGCACCAGTTCGATCCATTCGTAATGCGCCAGCGCCAGGGTGAAAGGCGGATAGCCTTCAGGCGGCGTCCACTCGCTCTGCAGGAACTGCACAAACTCATCGGGAATCTGCCGGAAGTAGGGCGTGCGGCTGCGATGCGTGCTGAAAAATGCGCGCACCAGCCGGGCCCATTTGCGCGTCCCCAGCACCTGCCGCAACACTGGAAAACACGCCAGCAGAAAGCTTTCTATGTTGTTGTAGAGCAGCGCGTTGTAAATCTTCATGCGCCGCGCTGCCACTCCGGGCGGACGCGGATGCGCCTTCGGGTCGCGGATATGCGCGGTGAAGGCGTGCTGGTAACGCTGGAATTCAGGAAGCGCGGGCGGCTTGTTCATGGGGGCGATGAGCGGCCTGAAGGCGCGCGATGTGTTCGACCTCGCGCACCAGTTCGGCCAGCGGTGGAATATTGAAGTCGCGCTCCAGCAGTGTGGGGGCCACGCCGTGGATGCGGTAGGTCGCGTCGAGCAGTGCCCACACCGGATCGATCACGTCGGCGCCGTGGGTATCCACCAGCAGATCATCGGCCTCCTGGTAGTGCCCGGCCATGTGCATATAGACAATGCGTTCGGTCGGCAGCGCGCGGATGAATTCGACGGCGTCGTAGCGGTGGTTCACGCTGTTGACGTAGACGTTGTTGACATCCAGATGCAGGTCGCAGCCAGCCTCGTCCAGCACCGCGCGGATGAAGGCGAGTTCGTTCATTTCGGCGATCGGCGATGGCGTGTAGTACGAGGCGTTTTCGATCGCGATGCGGCGTTCGAGAATGTCCTGCGCACGGCGGATGCGCGCAGCGACGTGTTTTACCGCTTCTTCCGTGAAGGGAATGGGCAGCAGGTCGTACAGATGCCCGTCGTCCGAGCAGTACGACAGATGTTCGGTGTAGAGCGCGAAGCCATGGGCATCCATGAATTGCCGCGTCTTGTGCAGCAGCATCTCGTCGAGCGGTGCGGGGCCGCCAAGCGACAGCGACAGGCCGTGGCAGACGAAGGGATAGCGTTCGGTGAAGGCGCGCAGGTCGCGGCCATATGCGCCGCCCATGTCGATCCAGTTTTCCGGAGCGAGCTCGAAAAAGTCGATGGCGTCGGGGACGTGGGCTTTCAGCGCGGGCAGCAGCTCGCGCCGAAAGCCCAGCCCCGCGCCGGAAGGGCGCAGGAAGGTCATGCGTTCAGCCGTTTACCTGGCCGCGCCGCATTTGCCTTCCATGGCTTTGGTACCGCACTTACCCTCGCCGCATTTGCCATCCATCATCTTGCCCATTTCGGCCTTGTCGAGCGCCCCATCCTTGTTGGCATCCATCCTGCTGAAGATGGCGTCATGTTGCTTGGTGAATTCTTCCTTGCTCACCTTGCCATCCTTGTTGGCATCGGCCATCGATATACCGCACATACCCTCAGCGGCTTTCATGTCGCCGCACTTGCCTTCAACGGGCTTGGCTGCGTGGTTGTCGGCGACTTGATAGCCGGAAGACAGGGCGGACAGCGCAAACGGATTGCTTGCAGCCGTGGCGATGGGGGCGGCCAGAGCGGCGGCAAAAGCGGTACCGGCAGCGGCGGCGATCAGGGTTTTCTTGGACATGGTGCTCTCTCCTAACGATTGATAAACAATGGAACAACAATGGAACAACGAGGAGCCGACCGGGGTCGGCGGCTTGCAAAAGGCTCTTTATGCATCGAGCTTGTTCTGCAATTCGCTTGCGATGCGCTGTCGGGCTTCGGGTGTGAGTCCCGGTGCGTCACCGTTTGCCCTTGTTTCCAGTCGAAACAAACGGCGCATATCTTGTAGCTGTTGGGTGAAGCGCATGCAGTTCTTGCAGATGAGCAGATGCATCCGCATCGCCATCCGGTCACCGAACGACAGGCGTTCGTCCATGCTTCGCGAAACAAGTTCCGTTGTCTCCTTGCAGCTGGCCATCCATTTCATGCTGCCCCCGCTTTCGCGAACCCATTCAACTCCAGGCATTGCCGCATGAACAGTCGCGCCCGGTGTAGCAGTACCCAGCAGTTGGTCGGGGTGATCGCCAGTTCCTTACAAATTTCTTCGGTTTCCATGCCGGCCACTTCGCGCAGGCTGAACACCTGGGCCATCGTGGGTTTCAGGCGGTCGGCACATTCATCGAGCACGCGCCGCAACTGGCCCAGTTCTGCCTCGGTCTGTGGGTTGCCCCATGGCCGCAAGGGTTCGGTCCAGTGGCCGTCCTGTTTGAACAGGCTGTCGACCGCTTCCTCGCCGTCGGCATCGCGTGGGATTTCGACTTCGCGCAGCTGTCGCCGGACCTGGTCGACGATCTTGTGTTTGAGGATGCCGGTGAGCCAGGTGCGCGGACTGGCATCTCCGGCATAGCGCGCCTGCGCCGTCAGCGCGGCGAGCAGGGTTTCCTGCACGGCATCTTCGGCCAGTGCGTCGGAATGCAGTTGGCGGCGCGCCACGCGAAACAGATAGTCGCCGTGGTCGGCCAGCCAGCGATGGGGATCGAGCGTGTTCAAAGCAGCATGCCTGCAATATGCGGGAACCGGCACTGTAGAGGCAGTCGTGAAATGCAACAAATCGGGGGCTTGAAATCCCGGCGGCTTGCCTTACATCGAGTTTATTCGTAACCCCAATCAACCTGAAGGAGGACAAGATGGCCAACATCAGCCGCTACGAACCTTATGAAGTAAGCGACCCGCTGGATAACCTGTTCCGCGGTTTTTTCCGCCCGGTGCAGATGGACAAGGAGATGCCGCAGATGCGCATGGATGTGAAGGAAGATGAAAAGAGCTATGCGGTGCATGCGGACATGCCTGGCGTTGCCAAGGATGACATCCACGTCACCATCGACGGCAACGCCGTGTCGATCAGCGCCGAGGTGAAGAAAAACACCGAGCAGAAGGAAGGCGAAAAAGTGCTGCGCCGCGAGCGTTATTTTGGCCGGGTCAGCCGCAGCTTTGCGCTGGAGCATGAGGTGGACGAGGCCACGGCCTCCGCCCGCTATCAGGACGGCGTGCTGGAACTGGTGCTACCGAAGAAAACGGCGATCAGCGCCAAGCGGCTCAATATCCAGTAAGCCTGCCAGGGCACAGGAAAGGCGGCCGCGCGCCGCCTTTTTGTTTGGCGTAAAATCCGCGCAGACTTTACCGGAGCTGCCATGACCACGTCCCATTCCGCTGCCGACAAGGCTCACATCCTGTCGGAGGCACTGCCCTACATCCAGCGTTTTTATGACAAGACCATCGTCATCAAGTACGGCGGCAACGCCATGACCGAGCGTCATCTGATGGAGGCGTTTGCCAAGGATGTGGTGTTGCTGAAGCTGGTGGGGATGAATCCGGTGGTGGTGCATGGCGGCGGTCCGCAGATTGCCGAACTGCTGAAGAAAATCGGCAAGCAATCCGACTTCATCCAGGGCATGCGCGTCACCGACGAGGAAACCCTCGACGTGGTGGAAATGGTGCTCGGCGGTCTGGTCAATCAGGACATTGTGACGCTGATCAACAAGCACGGCGGCAAGGCGGTCGGCCTCACCGGCAAGGACGGCAACTTCATCCACGCCAAGAAAATGCTGGTGGCCAGCAAGGACAATTCCGATGAGCTGCTCGACATCGGACAGGTCGGTGAGATCACCAGCATCGATCCGGAAATCATTCAGGTGCTCGACGCGCGCGATTTCATTCCGGTGATTGCGCCGCTCGGCACCGACAAGGAAGGCAACGCCTACAACATCAACGCCGATGTGGCGGCGGGCAAGATCGCGGGCGTGCTGCAGGCGGAAAAAGTGATTTTTATGACCAACATTCCCGGCGTGCTCGACAAGGAAATGAACCTGCTCACCGGCCTTACCCCGCGTCAAGTGGACGAACTGATGGCCGACGGTACCATCACCGGCGGCATGATTCCCAAGGTCGGCTATGCGGTCGATGCGGTCAACAGCGGCGTCAAAACCGCGCACATCATTGATGGCCGGGTCGAACACGCTCTGTTGCTGGAAGTGCTGACGCCCGAAGGCGTCGGCACCCTGATCAAGCGCGCCTGACCGCGACAAGTCCGGCTTTCCCGCTTCCTGTTTACCGCTCACCGTTCACCAAAAAATGCGCTACTGGCTGATGAAATCTGAGCCCAGCGACGTCAGCATCGACGACCTCGCGGGTTTCCCCAATCAAAGCGTCGCCTGGTATGGCATCCGCAATTATCAGGCGCGCAATTTCATGCGCGACCAGATGCAGGTTGGCGACAAGGTGCTGTTCTACCATTCGTCGTGCGCCGAACCGGGCATCGCCGGGCTGGCCGAAGTCAGCGTGCTGGCGTATCCCGATGCGTTTCAGTTCGAGCCGGGACACAAATATTTCGACCCCAAGGCGACGCCGGAGAATCCGCGCTGGGTCAACGTCGATGTGAAACTGGTGAAGAAGACGCGGCTGATGCCGCTGTCCGAAATCCGGACCTACCCCGAGCTCGCCAACATGCGTATCCTGCAGCGCGGCAACCGGCTGTCGATCACGCCGGTCGATCCCGCCGAATACGCTTTTATCGTCAAGCACCTGTAATGCCCGAGCTGGCCCCGGCCCTGCTGGCCGCGTATGTCGGTCTCGGGCTGCTGGTGGGGTTTGTCGCCGGCCTGCTTGGCGTCGGCGGCGGACTCATCATTGTGCCAGTGCTGATTTTTCTGCTGCACGCGCAGGGGCTGGCGGCCGGGATGGAGCCGCAACTGGCACTCGGCACGTCATTCGCGTCCATCCTGTTCACTTCGCTGTCCAGTGTCCGCGCGCATCATCGCCACGGCGCGGTCGAATGGCCGCTGGTGCGGCGCATCGCCTTCGGTATCGTGCTCGGCACGCTGGCCGGCGCATTGCTGGCGGCGCAGATGCCGGCAGCGCTGCTGAAGGGCGTCTTTGTCGTCTTTTTGTTTTATGCCGCCATCCAGATGTGGCTGGATTTCAAGCCGGCACCGCATCGCGGACTGCCGGGGCGTGCGGGCACGACCCTGGCGGGCGGTGTCATCGGCGCGGTGTCGAGCTGGGTCGGCATAGGTGGCGGCACGCTGTCGGTGCCGTTCATGCTGTGGCACAACGTCCCGTTGCACCGGGCGATTGCTACCTCGGCGGCGATTGGTTTTCCGATTGCGCTGGCGGGTGCGGTGGGCTACGCGGTGGGCGGCTGGGGGGTCAGCGGCTTGCCTGCGGGTAGTCTGGGCTTCGTCTACCTGCCTGCGTTGATCGGCATCGTGCTGGGCGGTGTGTTGACCGCGCCGCTCGGCGCGCGCACCGCGCACCGGCTGCCGGTGCGTCCGCTGAAACGGATTTTCGCGCTGTTGCTGATTACGCTGGCGCTGCGCATGGCCTGGACATTTTAGGCGGGCTTAACGGGCTGCGCGGCGGATTTCGAAGCACTTTGTCCTATTGATCACGCCACGATTTTGTTGAATGATCGGTTGGCTGGATCGAGTCTTTAACGTCGTGATTGGGGGAAAAGATGAATCGCAACACTCTGTTGTCTTGGCTGCTTGGTGCATGTGCCGTGCTGGTCTGGCCGGTGCTGGCGAATGCTGCGGATGCGGACTACGCGCGGGAGAAAAAATGGGCCGACGAAGTGGTGCCTGGTCTGGTGGTGGGCGACCCCGTCTATTTGCAAACGCCGCGCGGCCACCACAAATTCCTGACGCTGTTCACGCCGGTGGCAAGCAGCGATAAGGCGGCCATCATCGTGCACGGCATGGGCATCCATCCCGACTGGGGCATGGTTGGCACGCTGCGTACCGAACTGGCCGACCGCGGGATGACGACGCTGTCGATCCAGATGCCGATCCTGGCCGCCGACGCCAAGAGCGAAGCCTACCCGCCGGTCTTTCCGGAGGCGGCCGAGCGTATCGGAGAAGCGGTCGCTTTCCTCAAGGCCAAGGGCTATATGCATATCGCCATCGTTTCACACAGCATGGGGTCACGCATGAGTCGCGCCTATGTGGCGGGCCATCCCGATCCGGCGGTCAAGGCGTGGGCAAGTCTGGGATTGTCGCAGGACGATTACAGCGCGCTGAAATTGCCGATTCTGGACTTGTACGGCGACAACGACCTGCCACCGGTGCTGGCAAATGCGGCCAAACGCAAACAGACGCTGGCCGCCGGGAAGTCGCAACAGGTGATGATTGCGCGCGCCGACCACTTTTACAGCGGGCATGAAGCTGAAATGGTCGCGGCGGTGGCGAACTTCCTGAATGCGCGCTTGAAGTAAACCCAGGCGAAAACCCGGAGGGCACAAGTACCCAGAGGGCACACGTGCTGGAATCTAGCCTGATTGACTGGACCCCGGCGTTCGCCGGGGCGACGGCCGAAAACATCTTCGTACCGGATCAATAATGTTCAGCCCAGCAGCCGCGTCATCGCCTCGTTGTACTTGGCGGCGGTCTTGGCGACGATATCAGCAGGCAGTTCAGGCCCCGGCGCCTGCTTGTTCCAGCCGCTGGCTTCCAGCCAGTCGCGCACAAACTGCTTGTCAAAGCTGGGCGGATTGCTACCGGGCTGATACTGGTCGGCCGGCCAGAAGCGCGACGAATCGGGCGTCAGTGCTTCGTCGATCCACACCAGCTGGCCGGCTTCGTCCTGCCCGAACTCAAACTTGGTATCGGCGATGATGATGCCGCGAGTGAGTGCGTACTCTGCCGCAGCCTGATACAGGGCAAGGCTGACGTCGCGCACCTGCGTCGCCAGTTCGGGCCCGATCAGTTCGGCCATTTGTTCAAATGCGATGTTCTCGTCATGCGCGCCGACGGCGGCTTTGGTCGACGGCGTGAAGATCGGCTGCGGCAGGCGGTCGGCCTGCTTGAGTCCGGCGGGCAGCGCGATGCCGCACACCGACTGGCTGGTTTGATATTCCTTCCAGCCCGAGCCCACCAGGTAGCCGCGCACGATGGCTTCAACCGGCAGCGCCTTGAGTTTTTTGACCACGATGGCGCGCCCGGCGAGCTGTTCGCGTTCACTGGTGGCGACCACGGATTCCGGCAGCACATCGAGCGCCTGACTCGGGATGATGGACTTGAGCTTGTCAAACCAGAATGCCGACACGCGGGTGAGCACTTCGCCCTTGCCGGGGATGGGGGTCGGCATCACCACGTCGAAGGCCGAGAGCCGGTCGGTGGTGACGATCAGCAACCGGTCATCGCCTACGGCGTAGATGTCGCGCACCTTGCCCTTGTGAACCAGCGGCAGGGACGTGATGCAGGATTCGAGCAGCGGGGCGGGCATGGCAGTTTAAGCAGGATCGAGGGAGCGCACATTATAGCCGCCGGGATCGCGGACACCCGAGCGGTAATGCGCCGACGCGTGCGATCAATGCCCCTATTCAGTGGGAGGCACAATCGCTGTTTGTAGCTGCGCAATGGGCTGCCGCCGGCCGAGCGCCGACTCGATCCGCGCGAGAAGCAAGGCGGCCTGCGCTACTGGGCGCTGCCCAAGTAGCGGCCGGGGAAGCCGTGGCTTGGGGCGCTTAATCCGCTTCTCGCTCGAGACCGCAGCACTTCACCTGTTCGGCTGCGGACTGAGGATGGCGCCGGTGACAGGATTGGGGCGAAACACCGTGCAACCCTTGAGACCGAGCGCGTGTGCTTGCCGGTAAAGCTCCGCGAAACGGTCGAACGGATAATCGGCCGCCACATTGATGGTTTTCGAAATGGCGTTGTCGACAAAAGGCTGCAGCGCCGCCTGCATCTGCAGATGGGCAAGCGGATCGATCTGCCGCGCCTCGACCAGGGTGGGAGGTGTGCCGGTCCGTCCCTGCTGCCGCCACAGCTGACAGACCTGATCGACCACGGGATGGATGCGGTAGCGGCCGTCCGTTCCCAGTACGCGGCGCTCGGCTACAGCAGCGAAAACCGGCTCGATGCCGCTGGAGCAGTTGTTGGCCAGCAGGCTGATGGTGCCGGCCGGCGCGATCGCCAGCAGGTGACTATTCCGCAGGCCGTGCGCGGCGATGGCCTCGCGAATGTCCGCCGGCAGCCGGCTCGCAAAACCACTCGCCAGAAACGCGTCGCGCGCGAACGCGGGAAACACGCCCTTTTCGCGTGCGAGGTCGATCGAAGCGCGGTAGGCGGCATCGCGCACCCCCTGCATCGCCCGCGCGGCCAGTTGCCGTGCGGCGTTGCTGTCGTAGCGTAGCCCCAGCAATACCAGCGCATCAGCCAGCCCGGTGATGCCGAGGCCGACACGCCGCTTGAGCCGCGCCTGCTCGGCCTGCGCCGGCAACGGATAGCGTGAGACGTCGATGACGTTATCGAGGAAGCGCACCGCGAGTTGCGCCGACGCCGCCAGCGCATCGAGGTCGAGGCGGGCGTCGGCGGTAAACGGCGCGGTCACGAAAGCGGTGAGATTGAGTGAGCCGAGGTCGCAGGCGCCGTAAGGCGGCAGCGGAATTTCGCCGCAGGGATTGGTGGCGCTGAGCGTCTCGATATAGGCCAGCGTGTTGTCGCGATTGATGCTGTCGACGAACAGCACGCCGGGTTCGGCGGTATCGTAGGCCGCGCGCAGGATGCGCTGCCACAGGTCGCGCGCCTTCAGCGTGCGTGCGTCGGCGAGTCCGGGAAACACCAGCGGCCAGTCGCGGTCGTCCGCCACCGCCGCCATGAAGGCATCGCTGACCAGCACCGACAGATTGAAATGCCGCAGCACGGTGGGGTTGCGCTTGGCGTCGACAAAGGTTTCGATGTCGGGGTGGTCGCAGCGCAGCGTCGCCATCATCGCGCCGCGCCGCGCACCGGTCGACAGCATGGTCGCGCACATGGCATCCCAGATATGCATGAACGATACCGGGCCGGAGGCGATGCTGCCGGTCGAGTGCGCCACCGTGCCGGCCGGGCGCAGGGTGGAAAAATCGTAACCCACCCCGCCGCCATGTTGCATGGTGAGCGCGCCTTCCTTCAGCGCCTCGAATATGTGTTCGAGGTCGTCGGCGATTTCGCCCATGACGAAGCAGTTGAAAAGCGTCACCCGCCGGCCGCTGCCGGCACCGGCAAAAATGCGGCCGCCGGGCAGGAAGCGGAAATCGTCCAGCAGCGTGTAGAAGCGTTCGGCCCACTGCTCGCGGTCGTCGCCTTCGGCCTGCGCGATCGCGTGCGCCACCCGCCGCCAGCTGGCGCGGATGTCGGCCTCGTCCGCAGCGCGGTAGCGGGTCTCCCAGATATGGCGGGAGATGTCCATGCTGAAAGGGTCGGGCGGATTCATCCGGTGGCGATGTAAGCGGCGAGTTGAGGCATTATCTGGTTCCTTCTGTTTTTTAAGCACGCGTGCCTTTCTGGAACCCGTGCCCTTTGGGTATAGCCGCTTTGTCCCTTTCCGTGATGGATTTGTCCCACCCCTATTCTGCGCTGACGCCCGACTGCGCCCTCGACGCGCTCGACAGCACCGGCCTCAAGGCCGATGGCCGCCTGCTGGCGCTGAACAGCTACGAGAATCGCGTCTACCAGATGGGCGTGGAGGATACCCAGCCGGTCGTGGTCAAGTTCTATCGTCCCGAACGCTGGAGCGACGCCGCCATCCTGGAAGAGCACGCCTACACGATCGGACTTGCCGCGCGCGAAATTCCGGTGGTCGCCCCGCTTGTGTTGCACGACGCCACCCTCAACACCCACGCAGGCTTCCGCTTTGCCGTGTACCCCAAACAGGGCGGGCGCATGCCCGAGTTCGATCGCACCGATACGCTGCAATGGATGGGGCGTTTTCTTGGCCGAATTCATGCGGTCGGCGCGCTGAGCGATTTTTCTCATCGTCCCTTTCTGAATATCGAAACCTTTGGTTACGCATCGCGTGATTTTCTGCGCGCGGGCAACTGGCTGCCGCCAGATCTGGCGCCAGCGTGGAACAGCGTCGTCGATCACGCGCTCACCAGCGTGGCGCACTGTTACGAACGCGCGGGCAACGTGCGCGCCATCCGCCTGCACGGAGACTGCCACGCCGGCAACGTGTTGTGGACCGAGTCCGGCCCGCACTTCGTCGACTTCGACGACAGCCGCATGGGACCGGCGGTACAGGATCTGTGGATGCTGCTGTCGGGCGAACGCGACGAGCAGCAAGCGCAGTTCAACCAGATCCTGACCGGCTACGAAGACTTCGCCGAATTCGACCCGCGTGAACTGAATCTGGTTGAAGCACTCCGAACCTTGCGCCTGATTCACTACGCCGCCTGGCTCGCCCGCCGCTGGGACGACCCGGCTTTTCCGGCCGCGTTTCCATGGTTCAATACGCAGCTGTATTGGCAGGAACGGATACTCGAATTGCGCGAGCAGATTGCCTTGATGGACGAGCCGCCGCTGGTGGCGTGATCGCACAACGACAGCCCCTCTGTTTTGATGTCACACCAAGTAATAACAAGCTTACCGCATCATCCGTAGACGATTTCCTGATTCAACCTTGAAACCATTCCACATGATTCCGCCCACTACAAAACCCTGTCCCTTTTGCCATCTCGACCCCAAGCGCATCATTGCCGAGGATGAACTGACCGTGGTCTACAAGGATGGCTTTCCGGTTTCGCTGGGTCACACCGTCATCATCCCGCGCCGGCATGTCGCCACCCTGTTTGAAGCCACCGAAGCCGAGCAGGCCGCATTGCTCAAAGCGCTGGCGCATGCCAAGGATTTTCTGGATAAACACCATCAACCTGATGGCTATAACATAGGCATCAACCACGGTCAGGCGGGCGGGCAAACCGTGCCGCATCTGCATATTCATTTGATCCCGCGCTACCGGGGTGACAAGGAAGACCCACGCGGCGGCGTGCGCTGGGTGCTGCCGGACAAGGCAAAATACTGGGCGTGAGCAGGCGCCTGAAATCGAACAAGCAAAGGCAAAAAAATGTGCGGCATAGCTGGTGAATTGCGTTTTGACGGGCGCAAGCCCGAACCCGAAATCATGGCGCGCATGCTCGCCAAGCTGGCGCGGCGCGGCCCCGACGCCGAAGGCCAGCATGCCGACGGCGCGGTGCGGCTGGGGCACCGACGGCTGGCGATTATCGATCTGTCGCCGCGCTCGGCACAGCCGATGCTTGACGCTGCCAGCGGCACGGCGCTGATATTCAACGGCACGATCTACAACTACCCGGAACTGCGCGCCGAGCTGATCGGGCTGGGACATGCGTTCCATTCCGACGGCGACACCGAGGTCATCCTGCGCGCCTATCTGCAATGGGGCGAGGCGTGCGTCGAGCGGTTGCACGGCATGTTCGCGTTCGCGATCTGGAACCGCGAAGTGCTGTTCCTGGCGCGCGACCGGCTCGGCATCAAGCCCCTGTATTACAGCGAATCCGGCGCGGCCTTGCGCTTTGCCTCGACACCGCAGGCGCTGCTGGCAGCAGGTGAAGTGGACACCGCCATCGACGCGGTGGCGCTGCATCATCTTTTTACCCTGCACGCGGTGGTGCCCGCGCCGCGCACGATCTACAACGGCATTCGCAAGCTGGCGCCCGGCACAACGCTGACGGTCTATGCCCACGGCAAGTTGCGGCACCGCACCTACTGGTCGCTGAAAGCCGAGCGTCCCGCCACCCCCAGAACCGAAGCGGAATGGACGGAAGCCATCCACGAAAGCCTGCGGCAGGCGGTCAAAAAGCGCATCGAAATTGCCGACGTCAAAGTCGGTGTGCTGCTGTCCGGCGGACTCGATTCGAGCCTGCTGGTGGCGCTGCTGGCCGAACAGGGCGTGCCGGATTTGCTGACGTTTACCGTCGGCTTTGAAGACCAGCCGGAAGAACGCGGCAACGAGTTCGAGTATTCCGACCCGGTGGCGGCGATGTACGGCACGCGCCATCACAAGTTCCTGATCCCCAATGCCGACGTGCTGCGCCGCCTGCCCGAGGCGGTGGACCAGATGTCCGAGCCGATGTTTGCGCAGGACGCGGTGGCGTTTTATCTGCTGTCGGAACAGGTCAGCAAGACGGTGAAAGTGGTGCAGAGCGGGCAGGGTGCGGACGAAGTGTTCGGCGGCTATTTCTGGTATCCGCGCATGGCGGCGGAAACGTCCGGCTCCGCGCTCGACCGCTTCCGCAAACATTATTTCGACCGCGACCATGATGAATTTCTCGAGATGGCCATGCCCGCGTATCACGGGCCGGACTACACCAGCGAAACCATCGCGGCGCATCTGGCCGCTCCGTTCGCCGACGACTTCATCGACCAGGTGCTGCGCATGGACACCACCATGCTGATCACCGACGACCCGGTAAAGCGCGTCGACAACATGACGATGGCGTGGGGACTGGAAGCACGGGTGCCGTTTCTCGACCACCAGCTGGTCGAACTGGCGGCGTCGATGCCAGCGGAAATGAAGCTCGCCTCCGAAGGCAAGCATGTGCTGAAACACATCGCGCGCGGACTGGTGCCCGACGCGGTGATCGATCGCAAGAAAGGCTATTTCCCGATGCCTGCACTGAAGTTCGTGCGCGGCGATTTTCTCGATTTCATGCGCGACATTCTCGATTCACAGGCGTGCCGCGAGCGCGGCCTCTATCAGCGCGCCTACGTCAACAAACTGCTGGATGCACCCGAACAGCATCACACGCGCATCCAGGGCAGCAAGCTGTGGCATCTGGCGCTACTGGAATACTGGCTACAAAAAAATGCGTAAACTTTTTTTCCTGCTCACGTTGTGGGTGATGGCGCCTGCCTACAGCCAGAACGACTTCTCTAGCTGGCTCGCCGCCTTCCGTCAGGATGCTGCGAAACAGGGCATTTCCGCCGACACCCTCGACGCCGCACTGACCGGCCTCACCCCGGTTCAGCGCGTGATCGAACTGGATGGTCGCCAGCCCGAGTTTCTGAGCGCCTTTGCCGAGTATCTGGGAAGACGTGTGACCGCGAGTCAGGTTGCGCGCGGCCAGGCCAAGCTGGCCGAACACGCAACCCTGCTGAATGCGGTTGAACACAAGTATGGTGTGCCGAAAAATGTGCTGGTTGCGTTCTGGGGGCTGGAAACCAATTTTGGCAGCAGCATGGGCACGCTGAACATTCCGGCCAGCCTCGCCACGCTGGCGTGGGACGGTCGCCGCAGCACGTTTTTTCGCAGCCAGTTGCTCGATGCGCTGCGCATCATCGACGCCGGCCACGTCGCCGCCATCGACATGAATGGCTCATGGGCGGGCGCGATGGGGCACATGCAATTCATGCCCTCGACCTTCCGTACCTACGCGGTCGACGGCGACGGCGATGCCCGCATCGACCTCTGGCAATCGCTGCCCGATGCGATGCATTCGGCGGCGAATTACCTCAGGCGCGCAGGCTGGCGTGAGGGCGAGCCGGTGGCGATTGAAGTGCAATTGCCAGAGGGTTTCGACTGGCGGCAGGCACGCGTCGCGCATCGGCTGCCAGTGGCGGAATGGGCGGCGCGGGGCGTGCAGGCGATGGATACCAGCGCGCTGCCCAGCGTCGCCGGGCGTACCGCCATCGTATTGCCGCAAGGCTGGCAGGGGCCTGCCTTCATGGTGTTCGATAATTTCGACGTGGTGATGCAGTGGAACCGCTCGGTCAGCTATGCCTTGAGCGTGGCGCAATTGGCGCACCAGATAGCCGGCGGCAGCGCGCTGGTCACGCAAACCGGTGAGACGGGTTCGCTCAGCACCGCGCAGATGAAGGCGCTGCAGCAGGCGCTCAATGAACTGGGCTACGACGCCGGCACGGCGGACGGTCTGCTCGGTCCGCGCACGCAAACCGCACTGCGCCGCTATCAGGTCAAGCACCAGCTGCCCGCGGATGGCTACCCTGCCCCGAGCGTGCTGGCAGAGATCGAGCGCAGCCATGCCGAGGCTGCAGCAGCAGGCACGCTCACCGGCAAGCCAGCCCCGACCTTCGCCAATCCGGAGAGCCCGCCATGAGCCTGCAATGCTGGAAATGCGGCGCGACCTTGACTGTGTTGCTGCCGTTGTCGCGCACCGAAGCCTGCCCGAGCTGCCGCGCTGATGTGCACACCTGCCGCATGTGCCGCCACTTCGACGCCGGGCGCGCCAAGCAGTGCCGCGAGCTCGCCGCCGAGCCGATATCCGACAAAACCCGCGCCAATTTCTGCGGCTGGTTTGTGCCGCGCCCCGATGCCTATCGCGGCGGCGGTGCGGCGGTGGCGCAGTCCAACCGCTCAGCGCTGGACGCGCTGTTCAGCGGCCAACATGATGCCGGGCCTGATGCCGCTCCAGCGAAGCCGAATCTGCTCGACGATCTGTTCAAGAAATAATTGCACGCGTTGAACCAGGGCGGTTCATATCCCGCTTGGCCCGGGTCAGTCATACAGCCCACGCCATTTATCGGCGAAGGCTTTGCCCAGCGACATCTGCGGCTGCGATGGCGTCAGGCCTTCGGATTTTTCGCGTGCGGCAATGCGCGTGCGCGCCAGCTCGAACGCAGCGGTGAATGACGTGGTCTGCTTCAATGCCTCGACAAAATAGGCGCGGCCAAAGTCGGTCATGCTGCTGCGGGCGTCGCAGCCGAACGAATTGCGGTCAGCGCGCGATGCGGTAATTACCAGCGTGTTGTCGTCCTGCAGCGCCGGAATGAAACTGCCGGAATAACAGGCCGACACCACAATCACTTTCCATTTGATCGGCGTGGCGGCCAGCGCGGCCTTGAGACGGGCGGGGGTCAATTGCGTGAGTTGCAGGCCATCGTGATCCACCGAGAGATAGGCTGGATCGCCCCAGCCGTGGCTGGTGACAAACAGGAACAGCACGTCTTCCTCCGGGTCGAGCAGACCGCCCACATGCGCCAGCGCAGTTTGCAGTGCCGTCATGGTGGCAATCGGTGCGCTGGCCTGGGTGTGCGTGTTGTTGATCAGCGCCAGCGAGCGGCCGCGCGTGTCGAAACGGCTGTCGAACAGTGCGCGCACCGTGTTCATTTCCTTCATGAACACGTCCTGCCAGCCATAGCCGGCAAAGCCGACAAAGTACAGATCGGCCACGTTGGGACGCTGCGCCTGCAGCGTGTTCAGCTTCCCGTCGAGCAGGTGCGGCTGCTGATACAGCAGCGCTTCGTGGCCGCCGATTTCGAGCACGCTGTCGTCCTCATCGGCGGCATGCCAGATCTCCTGCTGCGGCAGCCAGAGCTGGGCGATGAGGGTGCCGATCAGCAAGCACGCCACCGCAACATGCCTGATCAACCTGAGCGGCACCCACAGCCTGACCGCACGCACCAGCAGTGCGGCGATCAATAACAGCCATACCACCGTCCACACCGTGCCGTCCCGATCAAAGCCAGCCAGATCGAAACCGAGCCGCTCCCAGGCCACATAACCGCCATAGGTATAGACCAGCAGCATCGGCGCCATCGCCGTAGCGGCGACGGCATAGCCGAGCAGCAGCGCGGGCGTGCGCAGCCAGTGCGCCAGCAGCGCGGCAACCGCCAGCATCAGCGTCACCGACGCCAGCGCCTGCACCACCGCATAGGGGTTGAATCGGGCTGCGCCATCCAGCATGACATAGCTGATGCCGACACCGAGCGCGAATTCGATCAGCAACAGCCAGACCAGCTGACGGATCGATACCCGAAAGTCAGCCGCATCGACTTTGAAAAATGTCGCCAGGCGAAAGCCGGCCAGCAGGTTATGGAGCAGTGCGCGCATGGGTTAATCGACCGAGCGGGATGGCAGACTGTTATCGGTTGCCGGCGCGGCCGACCTTAATCCGGCCAGCACCTGCCATTCATACAGCAGCAGCCCGGCGCCGATCAGCGCAATGCCGATCCAGCCACGCAGCGGGATGAATTCGGCATTGAGCGTCTGTCCCAGCAACAAGGCTGTCACCGGCGTCACCAGCGTGACCAGCGCCACCCGCCCGGCGTCGAGATGCTTGATCACGTAGTAATACAGCGTGAAGCCCACCACCGAGCCCAGTACACCAAGATAAACGATGGCGAGTCCTGCGCGCGGCGTGATCTCCGGCGGCAACCGCGCACCGTCTGAAACCAGCCAGGCCAGCACGAACAGGGGCGTCGCCACCCCGAGCGAGCCGGTGGTAATCGCCAGCGACGAAACCCGTACATTGAGCCGCTTGATCCACACCAACCCCAGCGCCTGCATCGTCATCCCCGCTACCACTGCGGCGGTGCCAAGCGTGGCGCGGCTGTCGCCCGGCCACGGCTGGCCAAAAATCAGCCACAAACCGGCCAGCGCCATCCCCAAGCCAGCCATGCGAAGCGGCGTAAGCGTGCGCTCACTCAGCCACAGTGCCGCGAACACCCCGGTCACCAGCGGCGACAGCCCGAAGATCACCGAAATCAGCCCCGACGGAATGTGCAGCGCGCCCCAATAGGTGAGCAGCATCGCCACAAACATCGACAGCCCGCTGATTGCATACAGTTGCCGCGCCGCCAGCGTGAACGGAAACGCGGTGCGCGTCGCGCGCAACAAGATCAGACAGATCGCCAGCCCGATCAGCATCCGCGCCATCACCGCAAAGCTGAAACTCGCGCCCTGCGCGCTCCACTGAATGCCGAGCGGCGTGGTCGACCAGATCAGGATGACGCCAAGGTAAGCGACGGGAACGGACATGGAGTAAGGACTCAAGCCAGGGTTGAAAACCAATCAATGCACGGTGGGCACAAGCCTTGTTGACCCGGCATGCCGCGGACAGCGAAGTGTAGGCGCTGAACGCGACTATAGGCCAGAGGATGATCATGACCGCCCGGTGTTTGGCCCAGGCAAGATTCACTGAGGCAAGCGTTTCCCGGTTCATCCCAATCGCTCCCATGCAGCCAATGAAACTCAACTTGAGGTCTATATTGGAAAGCGGAGAATCTTGTCTTTAAGGATGAGTTGGTTTTCTGTACGGGATTTCAGAACGATTCCTGAAATTTTTTAATTAATTTCCAAGCCCATAATCGGAGACAACCAGATGCGCGCCGGCAAGTATTCCCACTGGAGTTCGCTGTTAGGAATTGCAATATTGCTTGGCAGTCTGCTTGCAGCCTGTGGCGGCGGGGGGGGCGATGATAGCGCGCCTCCCCCAGCGGGTTCGTCCCTCTGGATCAGCAGCCCATCCAACACCGGAACCTACCAGACGGACAGTGAACGGGTCAGCCTGAGCGGGGGATCCTTTGTGCCGGATGGCGCCAATTGCACCGGCATCGTTGGAACCATACCTGCTGGTTATCAAGTGGTCTGGTTCAACGCTGCGAATGGCACGTCCGGCAACGCCAGCTTTTATCTCGGCTGCCTGCTGCAGGTGAATGTGATCTGGAGCGCGCCGCAAATCCCCCTCGAATTGGGCAGCAACTCGATCACCGTCACGGCAACCGACAGCAACGGAACGACGGCGCATGACACCATCGTCGTGACGCGCCTGGCGGACACGACAGCACCCACGGTCATAGCGACGGCCCCGATTGCCGGCGCAACCGGTATTCCCATCAACACGACGATGATCGTGACATTTAGCGAGGCCATGGATTCAGCAACCATCACCCCGGCAACGGTCACCCTCAAGGACAATCTCAACAACCCGATTACAGCCGGGGTGGTCTATGACAGCTTCTCCAGCAGTGCCCGGCTGACCCCGTCGGGTGCCCTTACTTTCAACCGGACCTATACGGCGACTGTAACGACCGGGGTCCAGGATGCAGCGGGAAATGCCCTGGCGGCGCCCTATGTGTTCACGTTCACGACAGCGGCCAACCTCGATATCACGCCGCCGCTTGTCCAGTCCGTCAGCCCGGTTGGGGGCAGCACCTGCGCCTCGACAGCCGGCACGGTAACGGCAAGCTTTGATGAAGACCTCGACCCGGCCACGGTCAATGGCAGCACGTTCAGCCTGACCGGTCCTGCCAGCAGCGCAGTTTCCGGAGTAGTTGCCTATCTCAATCGCACGGTGTCGTTCACCCCCGATACGGCCCTGGCGCCAGCGAGTTCGTATACGGCGGCCCTGACAACGGGCATAACCGATCTGGCGGGCAATCCGCTTGCCTCGCCTTTTCAGTGGACCTTCACCACGATATCGACCCAGGGTATCGGTGCCTGGGTGCCGACCAGCACGAGCAGCACGACCAGTGTCCCCTTCGCCCGTTACGGACATGTGGCAGTCTGGACCGGCAGCGAGATGATTATCGCCGGCGGTTTGGCCTGGGACTCGAATGCCAGCAGCTTCCAATACACTGACCAGTTTGGCCGATATAACCCCGTTACAGAAGCCTGGTCGGTTGCATCCGGCGCCCCGGCCGCCCAGTATCAAAAGGCGGTCTGGACCGGCTCACGCATGCTGGTCTGGGGGGGATACGCTTCCGGCAGTGCAGTGACCGGAGGCGCCCAATATGATCCCGACACCAATGCCTGGGCAGCCATGGCCACGGCCAGCCAGCCCAGTGCGCGCTTCGAGCACACGGCGGTCTGGACCGGCAGCGAGATGATCGTCTGGGGCGGCCGCAGCGGCTATGGGGGAACCGTCTATGACAATGGCGCCCGTTACAACCCGGTCACCAACACCTGGCAGGCCATTTCGACCATGGGCGCGCCCAGCGCACGTTTTGGACACACCGCCATCTGGACTGGCACCGAGATGATCGTCTGGGGCGGCCAGAGCGCCACCGGTGCATTGCTGGCTGATGGTGCGCGCTACAACCCGGTATTCAATACCTGGACTCCCATCAGCAACACGGGCGCGCCAACCGAACGCTATGGTCATGTGGCCATCTGGACGGGCGACAAAATGATCGTGTGGGGCGATGTATATGGCAGCACCAATACCGGCGGCCTCTACGATCCCGTTGCCGACAGCTGGGTCGCGACCGAAGCGCAATGTGCGCCCTCCGGGCGCTGGAAAGCGCCAGCGGTGTGGACTGGCACGCGGATGATCATCTGGGGCGGCGCAACAGTCAGCTCCTACTTTGCCGACGGCTACGCGTTCAATCCCGTCAGCAATGCCTGGGAGTTGATCACACCGACTAATGCGCCTGCTGCCCGCGCGGAGCACACAGCTGTGTGGGCTGACGGCAAAATGATCGTGTGGGGCGGCTACGATGGCACGGTGTTGAACAGCGGTGGATTGCTTGCGCCTTGATTCATCAATCGCAACCCGGTGAACCCGGTGGTGACAGGTCGCATCGGCCTGCCACCTTCACTGCCCCGGCAGGCTGCTTCGGCACGGAAACGCCGTGCGCGACGCCTGCAACAAGATCAGACAGGTTGCCAGCCCGATCAGCATCCGCGCCATCACCGCAAAGCTGAAACTCGCGCCCCGCGTGCTCCACTGAATGCCGAGTGACGTGGTCGACCAGACGAGGATGGCGCCAAGGTAAGCGACGGGACGGACATGAGGATGGCTGCGAATGTCTCGGTAAGTGAATAATAAGTAGGGCGGATAACGCTACGCTCATCCGCCCTGCGCGCTCTAAAATCATTTGCTGAAGCCAGCCTCCCAAGCCTGCTTCGTGACCCTTAACCCGAAATAGCCTGCAAACTCTCCGCCGCTATCTCCCGCACATCGGCATCCTCATCTGCGCTCCGTGCGTCCAGCCAGGCCCTTGCCGCGGTATCGTCGGTCAACCCGAGATAGTGGCAGGCATCCGCCCGCACGCGCGCATCGGCATGTTGCGACAGCTCGCCCAAACGCGGCAGCAACGCACGCAGGGTATCGCTGCCGGCGAATTCCTCCAGCAATACCCCGGCGCCAAGTCGGACGTTGAGGCTCGCGTCGACGTTGCCGACGATGGGCAGCACCGCGGCGAGCAGGTCGGGCGAAGCTTCGATCATCGCCTGCGCTTTGGGCAACTGGCCTTCTTTGAGCAGCAGGTGAAACCAGTCGGCCATGCCAGCTTCGCTGTCGGCCTTGGTCGCCCACTCGGCGAGTTCGGTTTTGGAATGTACGCCCGCGAGCTCGATGCGGTCCATTCGCAGCCACGGCACGCTGCGCACGCCGAGGGCCTGGCCTACTTCGGGACGCTGTTCGAGGTTGACCGCTTCGAGGCGGCCGATCACGCCCTGCTTCAGCAGATCGGTCAGTGCCGCCAGCATCGCCGGGCAATGCGGGCAGTGGGTGGAAATGAGCAGCAGGGCGTCAGGTGAGGACATGGTCGTTGGCTGAATGGGTGGCGGGAGCCGATAATGGCGTGCATGGAATTTACCATCCTCCCCGTCACCCCGTATCAACAAAACTGCTCGCTGGTGTGGGACGCGGCTGGCCGCGCGGCGCTGATCGATCCGGGCGGCGAGGCCGAGCGCCTACTGGCGGAAGTGCAATCGCGTGGACTCACGCTGGAAAAAATCCTGCTCACCCACGGCCAT
>JAABQE010000245.1 GCA_011391655.1 Hydrogenophilales bacterium | reverse complement strand
GAATCCCGCGTGGTGCAGGCCGAAGCACGCTACCGCCAGGCGCTGGCGCGCGCACGCGAAACGGCGGTCAACGCGCGTTCCGAGGTGCGTGAAGCCTATGCCATGCAGCAAAGCCAGTACGCCATTGCGCGCCATCTGCGCGACGAGGTGGTGCCGCTGAAGCAGCGCATTTCCGAGGAAACCCTGCTGCGCTACAACGGCATGCTGATTGGCGTGTTCGAACTGCTGGCCGACGCGCGCTCGCAGATCAGCGCGGTCAACGCCGCGATCGACGCGCAGCGCGACTACTGGCTGGCCGATGCCGATTTGCAGATGGCGCTGGTCGGCACGCCCGGCAAATCGCTGATGACAGCCCGTACTGCTTCTGCCCCCGCCGATGCGGGTGGCGGTCATTGAACCAAGGAATCGACATGACTTCACGACGTGATTTTTTCAAACTCAGCGGCGCGGTCGCAGCCGCCTCGGCCAGCGCCATTTCAATCAACAGCGTGGCGATGGCGGCGCTCCCCGAAATCATCAGCATGGACAAGCCGGATACCCAGCCGCCGCTGGCCCCATCCAGCGGGCGTCCGTACAACCCGGTAGTGACGCTCAACGGCTGGACGCTGCCGTGGCGGATGAAAAACGGGGCGAAGGAATTCCACCTCGTCGCCGAACCGGTAGTGCGCGAAATCGCCCCCGGCATGAAGGCGCATCTGTGGGGCTACAACGGCCAGAGCCCCGGCCCCACCATTGAGGTGGTCGAGGGCGACCGCGTGCGCATCTATGTCACCAACCGCCTGCCCGAGCACACCACCATCCACTGGCACGGACAGCGCCTGCCCAACGGCATGGATGGCGTCGGCGGACTCAGTCAGCCGCAGATCAAGCCGGGAAAGACCTTCGTTTACGAATTCGTCGCCCGCCGTCCTGGCACCTTCATGTATCACCCGCACGCCGACGAAATGACGCAGATGGCGATGGGCATGATGGGCTTCTGGGTAACGCATCCCAAGGACAAACATCCGCTGATTGACACCGTCGACCGCGATTTCTGCTTTCTGCTCAATGCCTACGACATCGACCCCGGCAGCGCCACGCCGTCGGTCAACACCATGCTCGACTTCAACCTGTGGACCTGGAACAGCCGCGCGTTTCCCGGCATCGATACGCTCAACGTGCGGCTCAACGACAAGGTCCGCATCCGCATCGGCAACCTCACCATGACCAACCACCCGATGCACCTGCACGGTGTTGAGTTCGAAGTCACCGGTACCGACGGCGGACCGGTGCCGAAAGGCGCGCGCTGGCCGGAAGTCACCACCGATATCGCCGTTGGCCAGATGCGGCAGATCGAGTTCACCGCCGACGAAGAGGGCGACTGGGCCTTTCACTGCCACAAGAGTCACCACACCATGAATGCGATGGGGCATGGCGTGCCGACCATGATCGGCGTCGACCACAGTGGGCTCGCGGGCAAGATCAGCAAGCTCATCCCCGACTACATGGTGATGGGCGAGCGCGGCATGGCCGATATGGCCGAAATGGAGATGCCGCTGCCCGACAACACCCTGCCGATGATGACCGGACAGGGACCGTTCGGCCCGGTGGAAATGGGCGGCATGTTCACCCTGATGAAGGTGCGCCGGGGGCAGAAGCGCGGCGATTACTCCGATCCCGGATGGTTCAAGCATCAACCCGGCACCATGGCGCGTGAAGTCGCCGACGCGCTGGCCGAGCCGGTGCGCGCGCCGCAAGCTGCCTCGCCCCAGGGCACGCCGGGCGATGTGGAAGTCACCGTACGCAAACCCACCGGCCATGCCGGCCATTGAATGAAAGGACACGACATGAAACGTTCCCTGTTGCTGATGACCCTGCTGGCTGCGCCGCTGTTCCACTTGCCGGCCCATGCCCATGGCGACAAGAATCCCACTGCGGCCGCACCATTGGCTGCTGAGCAGACGGCTTGGGGCATTGCGGGCAACCCCGCGCACATTCAGCGGACGATCATCCTCGAGATGACTGATGCCATGCGACTCTCGCCAGACCAATTGACTGTTGAGGAAGGCGAGACCGTTCGTTTCATTGTCAAAAACAGGGGCCAGATGCAGCACGAAATGGTCATCGGCACCCCCGACGAGCTGACCCGGCACGCCGCCATGATGGCGAAGTTCCCCAACATGCAACACGACGAGGCCTACCTGGTGCACGTTGCCCCTGGCAAGACCGGCGATATCGTCTGGACCTTCAATCGCGCCGGCGGCTTCGAATTCGCCTGCCTCATTGTCGGCCATTTCGAGGCTGGCATGCGCGGCACGATCACGGTCACCCCGAAACAAGGCGCAGAAAAATGAAAAACTGGATTCCCCTACTGGCCGCGCTGGCGGTCGCCGCCCCACTTCATGCCGAAACCGTAGCGCCGCCCGCTGCCCAGAATCCCACCATGAGCGATGGCATGGTGCGCAAAATTGATGCGGAGAATGCCAGGATTACCTTGAAGCACGGTCCCATCCGCAATCTCGACATGCCGGCCATGAGCATGGTGTTCCGGGTACGGCCCCCCGAACTGCTAAACGGCCTTAAGACAGGTGATACGGTCAAGTTTCACGTCGAGCAAATTGATGGCGCCTATGTCGTGACGGCCATTCAGCCCGCCCCCTAGACTGCGTGTCACGGTAGCGGCCTGCCAAATCGGCGGCACTGCATGGATAACCAGGCGCCACCCTTTCGCACACGGCTCACACGTGCAAATAAAAAAAGGCAACCTTGGGTTGCCTTTTTTCCTGGCTGATTAAACTCAGCGATCAAGTCAGCTTGCGCAGTTTCTTGATTGCAGCCAGTTGAGCCACTGCTTGAGCCAGTTCAATTTGCGCTTGCGCGTAGTCAATCGTTGCCGCTTTGTCTTTCATCGCCTCTTCCGCAGCGCGCATGGCTTCATGCGCCTTGGCTTCATCAAGGTCAGCGCCACGAATGGCGGAGTCAGACAGAATGGTGACGACGTTGGGCTGCACTTCCAGAATGCCGCCCGACACATAAATCAGCTCTTCTTCGAGCTGATTCGGCACTTTGATGCGCACCGACCCGGGTTTGAGCGTGGTCAACAGCGGGGTGTGACGCGGATAGATGCCGAGCTCGCCGCGCTGACCGGGAGCGATCACCACTTCGGCGCTGCCGGAGTAGAGCGTCTTTTCTGCGCTGACGATGTCGACGTGTAGAGTCATGGCCATGTTGTATACCCGTTTGTGTGCGGTGGACGGTGGGCAGTGCGCCTATCCGGCCCACCGCTCACCGCTTTACCGCGGAGACATTACTGAATCGTCTTCGCTTTTTCGACAGCTTCTTCGATCCCGCCGACCATGTAGAAAGCCTGTTCGGGCAGGTGGTCGTATTCGCCTTCAACAATCGCCTTGAAGCCGGCGATGGTTTCTTTCAGCGTGACGTACTTGCCGGGCGCGCCGGTAAACACTTCAGCAACGAAGAAAGGCTGCGACAGGAAGCGCTGGATTTTACGTGCACGCGACACGGCCAGTTTGTCTTCCGGTGACAGCTCGTCCATACCCAGAATCGCGATAATGTCGCGCAGTTCCTTGTACTTCTGCAGCGTACCCTGTACTGCGCGAGCCACGTTGTAATGCTCTTCACCGACCACCTGGGGATCAAGAATCCGCGAGGTCGAATCGAGCGGGTCCACCGCCGGGTAAATACCCAGCTCGGCGACCTGACGACTCAACACCAGGGTTGCATCCAGGTGGGCGAAGGTGGTGGCCGGCGACGGGTCGGTCAAGTCATCCGCAGGCACGTAAACGGCCTGGAACGAGGTGATGGAGCCGGTGCGCGTCGAGGTGATGCGCTCCTGCAAACGACCCATTTCGTCAGCCAGCGTGGGCTGATAGCCCACTGCTGACGGCATCCGGCCCAGCAGTGCCGAGACTTCGGTGCCGGCCAGGGTGTAGCGGTAGATGTTGTCAACGAACAGCAGCACGTCGCGACCTTCGTCACGGAAGTACTCAGCCATGGTCAGACCGGTCAGCGCCACGCGCAGACGGTTGCCGGGAGGCTCGTTCATCTGGCCGTAGACCAGCGCGACCTTGTCCAGCACGCCGCCGTCTTTCATCTCGTGATAGAAGTCATTGCCTTCGCGAGTCCGCTCACCCACACCGGCGAACACCGAGAACCCGGAGTGCGCCACTGCGATGTTACGGATCAATTCCATCAGCGTCACGGTCTTGCCCACGCCGGCGCCGCCGAACAGGCCAACTTTGCCGCCCTTGGCGATCGGCATGATCAGGTCGATCACCTTGATGCCGGTTTCGAGAATCTCCACCGAAGTGGCCTGGTCGGCGTACGCCGGCGGCTTGCGGTGAATCGGCATGAGCTTGTCGGCGTTGACCGGACCCGCTTCATCAATCGGCGTGCCCAGCACGTTCATGATGCGACCAAGTGTGGCCTGGCCGACCGGCACCATGATCGGGTTGCCCGTCGCCAGCACTTCCATGCCACGGCGCAAACCATCGGTAGAGCCCATCGCAATGGCGCGCACGACGCCATCGCCCAGCTGTTGCTGAACTTCCAGCGTCAACTCGGGGGTTTGCATTTTCAGCGCTTCAAAGATCCCGGGCATGGATTCACGTGAAAACTCCACGTCAACCACGGCGCCAATGATCTGAACAATTTTTCCGTTGCTCATGCTTGTTTCCTAAGAAAATTAAATTCTGTGCCGCTCAATTCAGAGTGGCGGGCCATCAAACGGCTGCAGCGCCGGCGACGATTTCCGACAATTCCTTGGTGATCGCAGCCTGACGGGTTTTGTTGTAAATCAGCTTCAGCTCGCCGATCACATCCTTGGCGTTGTCGGAAGCCGCTTTCATGGCCACCATCCGCGCCGACTGTTCGCACGCGATGTTTTCCGCTACCGCCTGATAGACCAGCGATTCGATGTAGCGCATCAGCATGCCGTCAACCACCGGCTTCGCATCGGGTTCGTAAATGTAGTCCCAGTGCGTTTTCAGGCTGGCTTCTTCGGCATCTTCCAGCTGCTCCAATGGCAGCAGCTTGGTCATGATCGGCTCCTGCTTCATGCTATTGATGAAGCGGTTGTAGACGATGTAGAGTCCGTCGATCCTGCCTTCGAGGTATGCATCGAGCATGACCTTGATCGGCCCAATCAGCCGGTCCAGATGCGGAGTGTCACCGATGCCGGTCAACTGCGACGCCACGTTGGCACCCAGGCGCTGCATAAAACCCAGGCCCTTGTTGCCAAACGCGGTGACGTCGATGCCAACACCGGCGGCTTCCCACTGTTTCATCTGGGTCACCGCCACGCGAAACGCGTTGGTGTTAAGGCCGCCGCACAATCCCTTGTCCGAGCTGATGATAATCAGGCCAACACGCTTGACGTTCTCACGTGGCACCACAAACGGGTGTTTGTATTCCGTATGCGCGTAAGCCAAGTGCGTCGCCACGCGGGCGATTTTCTCGGCATACGGGCGCGCGGCCTTCATGCGATCTTGCGACTTGCGCATTTTGGCCGCCGCAATCATTTCCATGGCCTTGGTGATCTTGCGCGTGCTCTCCACGCTCTTGATCTTGGTCCGTATCTCTTTTCCGGCTGCCATTATTTCTCCTTAAACCAGCGGCTGCTAATCAGCGCGGTCGATTTAATAGACGCCGGTTTTCTTGAACTCTTCCACCGCAGCGGTGAGCGTCTTTTCAGTCGCATCGTCCATGTTGCCGCTGGTTTCGATGGTGTCCATGATGCTGGCATATTTCGACTTGATAAACGCCGTCAGCGCAGACTCGAACGGAAGAATCTTGTTGATTTCGACGTCGTCCATGTAGCCCTTGTTGACCGCGAACAGGGTCAGCGCCATTTGCGAAACCGACATCGGCGAGTACTGCGCCTGCTTCATCAGTTCGGTCACGCGGCGGCCGCGCTCCAGCTGCTTGCGGGTCGCTTCGTCCAGATCGGAGGCAAACTGGGCGAATGCTGCCAGTTCACGATACTGCGCCAGTGCCAGGCGAATACCGCCGCCCAGCTTCTTGATCACCTTGGTCTGTGCAGCGCCACCGACGCGGGACACCGACAAGCCGGCGTTAATAGCGGGACGGATACCGGCATTGAACAGGTCGGTTTCCAGGAAGATCTGGCCGTCGGTAATCGAAATCACATTGGTCGGAACGAAAGCGGAAACGTCACCCGCCTGCGTTTCGATGATCGGCAGCGCGGTCAGCGAACCGGTCTTGCCTTTGACCGCACCATTGGTCATCTTTTCCACGTAGTCGGCATTCACCCGTGCAGCACGCTCAAGCAGGCGCGAGTGCAGGTAGAACACGTCGCCGGGGTACGCTTCACGACCCGGCGGACGACGCAGCAGCAGGGAAACCTGACGGTAGGCCCAAGCCTGCTTGGTCAAATCGTCATATACGATCAGCGCATCTTCACCGATATCACGGAAGTACTCGCCCATCGTGCAACCGGAATACGGTGCAATGTATTGCATGGCGGCAGCGTCAGCAGCGGTCGCGGCAACGACGATGGTGTGATCCATCGCGCCGTGCTCTTCCAGCTTGCGCACCACGTTGGCAACCGAAGAAGCCTTCTGGCCGATCGCGACGTAGATACACTTCACGCCGGTGCCCTTCTGGTTGATGATGGCGTCAATGGCAACTGCGGTCTTGCCGGTCTGGCGGTCGCCAATGATCAGTTCGCGCTGACCCCGGCCAACCGGCACCATGGCGTCGATCGACTTGAGACCGGTCTGCACCGGCTGGTCAACCGATTTACGCTCAATCACGCCCGGCGCAATGCGCTCGATCGGCATGGTGGTATCGGCTGCGATGGGACCCTTGCCGTCAATCGGCTGGCCCAGCGAGTTGACCACACGGCCGAGCAGGCCACGGCCCACCGGCACTTCGAGAATGCGGCCGGTGCACTTGGCTACGTCGCCTTCCTTGATGTGCTCATAATCACCCAGAATCACGGCGCCAACGGAGTCACGCTCGAGGTTGAGTGCCACGCCGAAGGTGTTGCCCGGCATTTCGATCATTTCGCCCGACATCACGTCGGACAAACCATGAATGCGGACAATGCCGTCGGTGACGGACACGATCGTTCCCTGGGTGCGCAATTCGCTCGCTACACCGAAGGATTCGATCTTGGCTTTAATCAGTTCGCTGATTTCGCTTGGATTCAATTGCATGTGTGTTCTCCGAACCGCCAGGTTTTAAATTAGGGCGGTATCCGATAAATATGAGTTCTGGATTAGCCCTGAAGCGCAAAGCTCATGCGCTGCAGCCGCCCTTTGACCGAGCCGTCTATCACTTGGTCACCAATCGTGATCACCGCGCCGCCGATCAGTTCGGGATCGACCGCAACCTGCACGTTTACCGCGCGGTTGAATTTGGCACGCAAACCGGCGACGAGATCGTCGATCTGCCCCTGCGCCATTTCCTGCGCGCTGGTGATGGTCGCTTCGAGCGTGCCTTCGGCACTTGCCTTCAGCGTGTCGAACTGCTCGCTAATCACGGGCAATAACGACAGGCGGCCGTTTTCTGCCAGCACCTTGACGAAACTGGCACCACGTTCACCGAGGTCAGCCCCGGCCACGTCGATGACCAAAGCAGCCACACGATCGGCCGCCACAGCGGGATCCGCATCCAGACGTGCCAACTGCGCATCGGACACAATCGCCGCCAGCGTGGCAATGCGCGAAGACCAGCCTGCCAGATCGTTTTCGCCCTGCGCAATGCGGAAAACCGCTTCAGCGTAGGGACGTGCCAGAGTAGACAGTTCGCTCATGGCTTACAGCTCGGCTTTCAGCTGGCCCAGCAGGTCAGCATGGGTTTGCGCGTTGACTTCGCGGCGCAGGATTTTTTCTGCACCGGCAACCGCCAGCGCAGCAACCTGTTCACGCAGGCTTTCACGTGCACGGTTGGTTTCCTGTGCGATGTTGGCCTGGGCAACGGCAAGCTGACGCTCACCCTCTTCCTTGGCAGCCATTTTGGCCTCTTCGACCATTTGCGCCGCACGCTTTTCAGCCTGGACGATGACTTCGGCTGCTGTCGCTTTGGCTTCACGCATGTTGTCGCCGGCTTTTTTAGCAGCCAGTTCCAACTCGTGCTTGCCACGGTCGGCAGCGGCAAGGCCGTCGGCAATCTGCTTCTTGCGCGTTTCGAGCGCGCTCATGATGGGCGGCCACACGTACTTCATGCAGAACCACACAAAGAAGATGAACGTGATGGACTGGCCGATCAAAGTTGCGTTGAAATTCATATCCGCACCTTAATAATGACGGGGGTTAAATAAGCGCTGTATCAACTACAAATTGCGCAGAGAATTAACCGGCGACAGCGAACAGAACGTACATGGCCAGACCAACCGCGATCATCGGCACGGCGTCAACCAGACCCATCACGATGAAGAACTGGGTGCGCAGCATCGGGATCAGTTCGGGCTGACGCGCAGCGCCTTCCAGAAAACGGCCACCCAACACGCCGATACCGATAGCGGCGCCCAGTGCGCCCATACCCATCATCAACGCACCAGCGATGTACAGCACTGCTTGAGTCATTTCCATTTGTTGCTCCTAAAAGTAAAAAATTAACGTTGAAAACAAGAAACCAAAATCGATAGCCAATACTGAGATCAGTGATGCTCGGCGTGCGCCATGTCCAGGTACACAATGGTCAGCGTCATGAAGATGAACGCCTGCAGGGTAATGATCAGGATGTGGAACACCGCCCACGCCCACTGCAGTGCACCGCCGAAGAGGCCCATGATCCAGCTGCCGCCAAACATCAGCGCAATCAGGATGAAGATCATTTCACCGGCGTACATGTTGCCAAATAGACGCAAAGAGAGCGAAAGCGGCTTGGCAATCAGGCCCACGCCTTCGAGCAACAGGTT
>JAABQE010000244.1 GCA_011391655.1 Hydrogenophilales bacterium | reverse complement strand
GGTCAGCAGCTTGAAGGCTTCGCGCACGTTCAGCTTGCGGGTCTGCCGGCGGCTTTGCCCGAGGTTGGCGAACATGCCCTGTAATTGCTGCGATAAATCTTCCATCCCCGGCGGGGTGAAAATTTCCATTCCGGGGTTGGCGGCCGCCACCTCGATTTCGATTTCCTTGTCGTCGAGCTCGCCTTCGCGCAGCATTTTCCTGAAACGCTGGCGTGCCACGCTGTCTTCGCGCGGCGGTTCGGACTCAGTAAACCCGACGCTGCGCGGTGGCGGCAGCAGCACATCGAGAATGCGTTCCTCGGCGGCTTCCTCGGCGCGGAATTTCACTTTCTGCGTCGCCTGCGCGCGCAGGTCCTTGATCGCGGTTTCCATCAGGTCGCGGATGATGGTATCGACATCGCGCCCGACATAGCCGACCTCGGTGAACTTGGTTGCCTCGATCTTGATGAAGGGCGCGTTGGCGAGGCGCGCCAGCCGCCGCGCGATTTCGGTCTTGCCGACGCCGGTGGGGCCGATCATCAGGATGTTTTTCGGCGTGATTTCCTGGCGCAACGGTTCTGCCACCTGTTGCCGCCGCCAGCGGTTGCGCAAGGCCACCGCCACCGCGCGCTTGGCCGCAGCCTGGCCGACGATGTGTTTGTCGAGTTCGTGGACGATTTCTTTGGGCGTCATAGGAGTCAGGATTCAGGGGCCAGGGATCAGGGGCTTTGTCGCTTCGCGGGCTTTTTTAAGGAGGGCGGCCAGCGGCCGCTCATTCCCTGACCCCTGAATCCTGACCCCTGTCCCCCAGTACCTCAATCACATGATTCTGGTTCGAGTAAATACAGATGTCGCCTGCAATGGTGAGGCTCTTTTTGACGATTTCGACCGGGGACAGGTCGGTATTTTCCAGCAGCGCGCGGGCTGCAGACTGGGCAAATGCCCCGCCCGAGCCGATGGCGGCGATGCCGAGTTCAGGTTCCAGTACGTCGCCATTGCCGGTGATGATGAGCGAGTACTCGCGGTCGGCGACGGCCAGCATGGCCTCGAGCCGGCGCAACATGCGGTCGGTGCGCCAGTCCTTGGCCAGCTCGACCGCGCTTCTGAGCAAATGCCCCTGGTGCTTTTCCAGTTTGGCCTCGAAGCGTTCGAACAGGGTGAATGCGTCAGCGGTGCCGCCGGCAAATCCGGCGAGGACTTTTTCCTGATACAGCCGCCGTACTTTGCGCGCGGTGGCCTTGATGACGATGTTGCCGAGCGTGACCTGGCCATCGCCGCCGAGAGCGACCTCGTTGCCACGGCGAACGGAAAGGATGGTGGTGCCGCGATATTGTTCCATGGGTGAGGCGATCTAAAAATGGTTAACCACGTCTGGATGCAAACAGCGCAATGTATTGCGCGGGCTGGGTTGGCTTCTCGCGGGTTGCGTCTCGCGCGGCCCAATTCAATACATACGAATTATACGTGCGCGGGCGAAGCGGCTGCCTGTTCGGTCAGGTCGGGCGGTGTCAGTCCGGATGGAGGGGGACGAGATGCGCCAACTGGTCAATACCCATGACGCGGAAGAGTTCGTGGATAAGGGCGTTGTGGCCGCGCAGGGTGATGGATTTGCCGCTGCCCAGGCACTGCATCAGCACGCTGATGAACTGGCTGACGCTGCCGTAATCGACGCGGGTGACTTGCACCATATCAACCACGACTGCGTCATGGCTGGCGGCATAGTTGCCCACTTCCTGCAGCGCGCTGTCGTTGGCAGGGGTGATTTCGCCGCTGAGCCGGAGCGCATCGTCACGTGGCTCGACCGGTGCGGCCTGTACCACGACAGCGGCCTGCACTTCGCTCCAGGAGGGCGGCGATACTTCAAAGCGTACCGCGTAGTCCACCGCCAGGTTTTCGAAGTTTTCTTCCTGGCCAAGTGTCTGGAACAACTCCAGCAAAAGCAGCCAGTGCACCGCGCGGCTGTGGGTGGCGCGGTTCAGATCCTGCAGCAGCGCGATGAAACGATCCACTCCGCTGACCTGCAGCTTGCGCTTGGATTTTGTCGCCTCGTTGAGGATTTTGGCGCATTCACTTGCGCCGGATTCGTCCACCATGTCGATGTGCGAAAAATCAATGCGGATGACGGCATTTTTTTCGGCTGCGGTGATGCACTCGCGCAATGTGGCCGCTGCGGCCTTGTCGAGCAGGCCGGGGAGGTCCAGGCTGGCCGCCTGGTCTTGTTTGGGGGTGGCCGCGTTGTTGCTGGTCGCTTTCTGCCAGACGGGAGGCGACGATTCAAACCGTATCGCAAATTCCAGTGCCAGTTGCTCAAAGTCTTTTTCGCGATTTTGAACGTCGTACAGGTCGAACAGCATGTACCAGGCGCGGCGATCACCTGTGTTCAGCATGCTTCGCAGCAACTGTTCCGTCATGTCGGCCTGGCCGCTGGCGTACATGATGGCGGCCTCGTCTACCGGAGACTGCGGCGCGCCGCTTGTCTCTTCCACCACGATGCCGGTGGCGGACATGTTCATCGTCAGCAAGGTCTCAGTGGACAGGTCATCCAGTTCAGGCGCAGACGCCGGCGCCGGCTGGTTGGCCGGGCTGGGGGGTTTGTCTTTGCTTTTTTTGAAAAACGAGAGAGCCACGGAATAGACGTGCTTGAATCAGTAGTTAGGGTTTGATACTAGCGCTGTCGTCCCTTTGCGGCAACCCTACAGCCTGCCTTGTGCCTGCCGGCCTTCAGCCAGCCAGATGCATCTTCGCGTTAATTGCGGTTCCCTGATGCAGCCCGGTCCATTTTCAGCGCGCCTTCCTTGAAGGCCTTGAATGCGCTCTGATAGTAAGCAATCGCTTCGTCGCGCAGGCGCGGAATCGTTTCGGTTGGGGTGGCTTCGCCATTGGCGTCGATCACAAAGGTGTCGACACGTTGCCTGGGGCCCAGCACGACCAGCCTGCCTGCCTTCAAATACCCCAGTTCCTGGTAGTTGCTGATGAAGGCGCGCCGGCTGTCCGGTTGTCCACCATCCGCTTCGAACAGCGATCTGCCAAAAAAGTGGTCGTCGCCGGGCAGGCCCATCACATCCAGCAGGGTGGGCGGAATGTCGATCTGGCTGGCCAGACGCGCATCCCTGCCCGGTTTCAGCAGCGCCGGGGCATAGAGAATCAGCGGAATGTGATAACCGTCTACCGGCAGCCGGCTCTTGCCGGCGGCGGATGCGCAATGGTCGGCGACGATCACGAACAGGGTGTCGTTGAACCAGGGCTTCTTGCGTGCCTGGTCGATGAAGCGGCCGATGGCGTAGTCGGTATATTTCACCCCACCTTCGCGCTTGCCCGGCGACGGGATATCGATGCGGCCATCCGGGTAGGTGAAGGGCCGGTGGTTGGACGTGGTCATGATCTGCGCCAGGAACGGCTTGCCGGCGGCATGGGCTTGGTCGAGTTGCGCCAGGCTGTTGTCGAACAGGAACTCGTCCGCCACGCCCCACACGTTGGCAAAGCCGACCGAGGCCTTGGGGAAGTCGGTGCGATCGACGACTTGATAGTCGTTGCCGGCGAAATAGGCATTCATGTTGTCGAAATAGCCGTAACCGCCGTACAGGAAGAACGTCGCGTAGCCCTGGCGGCGCAACACTTCGCCCACCGTGGCCAGGTGCTCATTGTTGGGGCGACGCACAATCGCTTGGCCGGGAATCGGCGGGGTGCCAAGCGACAGCGCCTCCAGTCCGCGTACCGTGCGGGTGCCGGTGGCATACAGTTGGGTGAACAGCAGGCCGTCCCGGGCCAGCGCATCCATGCGCGGCGTCAAGCCGGCCGGGTTGCCGAAACTGCCGAGAAATTTGGCGGACAGGCTTTCCACCGATATCAGCACGATGTTGCGTGGCGGGCGTTTGAACGGCAGTCGCTGGGGATCGAAGGCTTCGCTCTCGTCCGGGTCCGGGCTCAGCGCACGGGAAAGCGGCTCGCGTTCAACGCCGAGTTCGCCCAGGATGTGCGCGGCCTGCGCCACCGGCAGCGTGGCGTAGAAACGCGGGTAGTCCAGCTCGTTGCGCATGAAGGCGGCAAAAAATGTCATCAGGCCGTTGCCGGCCAGTTCGTTAGCGTAGGCGTTGCTGGAAAACTGCATCTGGTCGATATCGCTTAGATGCCACGCGCTCCAGGGCAGGGCCAACGCCAGCGCGGCATACAGTACCCGCCCGCTGGCGCGGGTTGAAGGCGCAGGTGCTGCGCGGATGCGTGCGCGCAACAGCCAGGTCAGCACGGCCGCCAATGCGGCCACGCCGCCCAGCAAGGCGGCGACTGGGTAGGACTCGACAATGTTGCCGATCACTTCATGCGTGTAAACCAGATAGTCGACCGCGATGAAATTGAAGCGGGTGTCGAACTCTTCCCAGAACGTCCATTCCGACAGCGCGCCGAACAGCAGCATCGCTGCCGCCATACAGAACAGCGCCAGACGCAGCCCGCCTTGCCAACGGGTATTGCGCCAGCGTGCAGGCCATAGCGCGGCCCACAGCAGCATGGGGGCGAGCAGCCAGGTCAACACCGCCAGATCGAAGCCCACCCCGCGCAGGAACAGCCCGGGCCACAGTGCCAGCGGCGCTTTGTCGAGCCCGGTGTGCAGGGTGAGCGCCAGACGCGTCAGGCTGGCGATGAGCAGAAACAGCAGGGCAAAGGGCAGAAACGGCAGTTTGGTGAAGCGGGCCAGAAGCAGTTTCATGGGCGATGGGCTCGAATTGATGGGTATTGATGGCAGCGTGGGGTTGATCGGATCATGGCTTCATGGCCGGTCGAACAGCGCTGAGGCGGCCAGTTGCGTACCGCCAGCGCGGGCAGCATCAGGCTGGCAAACACCAGATAGACGCCGACCCGTTGCACCGACGTGGTGATCGCCAGCAGGGCGGGACCTAACATGGTTGAACTGGTTGAACTCCGTGAACGAATGACACACGCCCGCGTGGATTTGCGCGGGTGAAATGGAAATCAGACGTGGACGGCAGCAGGCGGCGCGCGGGCGCAGGCGGGGCGAAGTGCGAGGTCGACGCGCAAGGGCGCGGCGACAGAAACGGAAAGGCCGTTATTGGGTGGAATGGCCAGCTTGACCGGATTGGGTGGTGCGGCGGATCCCAGTTGCGCCTGCGCAACGCAGACTTCGCAGGTCTGCTCGGGCAGCGCCGAATCATGGCTGCTCAGGTGGCTCAGCGCATGGGCGAACGCCGCAGCCTGGCCCAGCAACAGGGTCAGCGCAAAGAGCCAGGAAAGCAGGCGGCGCGGCAACATGCGGGACGTTTTACTCGCGCGGTTCGACCGGTGGCACCGGGTCGTAACCGTGGGCGCAGCCGGGGCGGCAGCGCCCGATGCGCTTGGCAGCGAGCCAGCCGCCCTTGATTGCGCCGTGTTTTTCGACGGCTTCCTTGCCGTATTCCGAGCAGGTGGGCAGATAGCGGCACTGCCGTCCGAGCCAGGGCGACAACGCCAGCTGATACACACGGATCGCGCCGATGAGGAGCTTTTGCGCAAGATTCATGCGGCTGTCCCGCCGTGGTGCTGCGCCGTACCGGTGAAGTCAGCCAGCAGCTTGGCCACGAATTTCGGGTCAAGGTCGCGCACGATGAAGACGAAGCGGCTGCGATGATCCGCGTCCGGCCAGGCGTCGAGCTTCACCTCGGGATACAGCACATGCTGTACGCCGTGCAGCACTGTCGGCCGCGGTTCGCCCTGCAGGTTCACAATCGCCTTGAAACGCAGCAGGTTTTCGGCGCGGAATGAGGTGAGCATGGAGAGCGCCGATTGCAGGCCGTAGCGATCGAGTGGCGCATCGAGCACCACTGAAAACGACTGGATGCGCGTGTCGTGCAATTCGGGGCGTACGGTTTGGATGGCGGGCTTGCCGCCTATGACACTCCTGCCGGCACCCGCACCGGCGGGCTGGTAACGCTGCGGTTTAAGCCAGCGTGCGACTTCCAGCGACTGGGTGTCGGCGTTCCACAGTCCCAGGTTCTGGATCGCCGTCGGATCGATTTCGCCGTGCGTCACCGTCACGAGGTCGGCTGCCGGGTTGAGCGTGGCCAGCCGCTCGCGCAGGGCGGCAATAGTTTCGGGGGAGGCAAGGTCGGTCTTGGTCAGCAGCAGCTTGTCGGCCACCGCCACCTGCTTGACTGCTTCGAAATGTGCGTCGAGCTGGCCCATGCCGAATACCGCATCGACCGTGGTGACCACGCCGTCGAGACGGAAACGCGCGCGCACCCAGTTGTCGTGTAGCAGGTTGTCGAGTACGGGAGCGGGGTCGGCAATGCCGGTGGTTTCGATGATGACGCGTTCGAACGCCGGGATGTCGCCATTCTGCCGCGCCATCCACAGGTTTTTCAGCGTCGGCGACAGGCTGCCGGAAATGGTGCAGCACACGCAGCCGCCGGAGAGCAGGGCCAGTGGCCCTTCCATTTTTTGCAGCAGTTGATGATCGAGCGCGACAGCGCCGAATTCGTTCATCAGGATCGCCGTTCGCGGCAACGTGCGGACCAGGTGATTGAGTACCGTGGTTTTGCCGCTGCCTAAAAACCCGGTAAGCAGCGTGATGGGAAGCGGGGCGTCCACCAGCTTGGTACGGAGATCAGGCGTGCAGTTTTTCCTTGCGCTCGTGACGCTCCTGCGCCTCGATCGAATACTCAGCGGTGGGGCGAGCCAGCATGCGCGGCAGGCCGATGGGGTCGCCGGTTTCCTTGCAGTAGCCGAAATCGCCCGAGTCGATGCGCACCAGTGCGGATTGGATTTTTTTCAGCAGCTTGCGCTCGCGGTCGCGCACGCGCTGTTCCAGCATGTGCTCTTCCTCGACGGTGGCGCGGTCATTGGGATCAGCGAAGTTTTCGTTCTCTTTCAAGTGCTCGCCGGTGTCGGCTGCATTGGCGAGCATTTCATCGCGAAGAACCTCGAGGCGCGCGCGAAAGAATGCCAGTTGCTCGGCATTCATATAGGCGGAGGCCGGCATTTTCAGCAGCGCGGCTTCGGTAAGCGGTTTGGGCGAGGCGGGCATCAAAAACTCCAAGCATCTAGGACTGTAAAGGTGCGTAGCCGGGTTGTCTGGGTCACCCAGACCATTCAGGTGATCCGAATAACGCTCCGGCAGGCAACCGGAATATGCCGGTTGCGGTCATGCGCGTCTCGTATCATAACCCCACTCGGGTAAACCTTGCCAGCCGCCGGGCACTATTGCCCGAGAAGCGGGTGGCGAGGCGGAAGCCTGGGGATTGGGAGATAATTCAAAGATGAAAGCCATCTTGCCGCTGTTTTCCCTCCTATTATTGCTTACGGCTTGTGGCCGGGAAGCGCCTTCGCCCACGCCGGTGGACATCCGTCCGGTGCGGGCTGAACAGGTCGGTTTGAGTGATGCGCGCAGCAGTACGCAATATAGCGGCGAGGTGCGTGCGCGTTATGAGGCCGATCTGGCGTTTCGGGTGGCCGGCCGGGTGCAGTCGCGTGAGGTGGAGCTTGGTACGCAAGTCAAGGCGGGGCAGCTGATTGCCACGCTTGACCCGAACGACTACTTGTTGGCTGCAACGGCAGCGCAGGCACAGCGGGTGGCCGCCGAGGCCGAGGCCAAACTGGCGCAACAGGACCTGCAGCGCTATGCCGGTTTACGCGCGCAGAACTTCATTTCCCAGGCCGAACTCGACCGCCGCCAGGCGGCAGCCGATGCGGCAGCGGCGCGTGTACGCCAGTTGCGTGCCGAGGCCGCCCGCCAGGGCAACCAGCAGGCGTATACCCGGCTGACCGCGCCGCACGCAGGGGTGGTGACGGCGCTTGCGGTCGAAGCCGGTCAGGTGGTGGCGGCCGGACAGCCGGTGGCGCAACTGGCAAAAAATGGCGAACGGGAAGTACGCATTGATGTGCCGGAAAACGCGCTCGATGCCTTGCGTGCAGCGCCGGGTCTCAAAATCCGCCTGTGGTCGCAGCCCGATCGGGTGTACGCAGGTCGCCTGCGTGAGCTGTCGCCGGTGGCGGATGCGGCCAGCCGGACGTATCGGGCGCGGGTGAGCGTGCTGCAGCCCGATGCCGCGTTGCGGCTGGGGATGACAGCGACGGTCGAAATCGGCCAGCAATCGGCGCCCCATCTGTCGGTGGCGCAAACGGCCCTGTTCAAAATAGACGGCCAGCCGCAGGTCTGGGTGGTGGATCGCCAGAGCCAGAAAGTGGCGGCGCGAAGCGTGCAGCTCGGCGAGCTGAATGGCGAGCGTGCGGCGATTGTGTCGGGGCTGGTGGCCGGCGAATGGGTGGTGACGGCGGGAGTGCATAAAATCGCGCCGGGTCAGCAGGTGCGGCTGGTGCCGCCCACCAAGTCGTGAGCGACGGGTCGCACTTCACCCCGGGCCCCGGCAACCTGTCGCGCTGGGCGATCGAGCACCCGGTGCTGGTGCGTTTCTTCGTCGTGCTCATCATGCTGGTCGGGGTGCGGTCCTATTTCGAGCTGGGGCAGGCCGAAGACCCGCCCTTCACGTTCAAGACCATGCTGATTCAGGCCAAGTGGCCGGGTGCAACGGCGCAGGAAGTGTCGGAACAGCTAACCGAACGCATCGAGAAAAAGCTGCAGGAAATGCCCGAACTGGATTACGTGACCAGTTACGCCCGGCCGGGTGAGACCGCCTTGTTCGTCAACATCAAGGAAACCGTGCGCGGCCGCGACGTGGCTGCAGCCTGGTATCAAATCCGCAAAAAAATCGGCGACCTCCATCCACAGTTGCCTGCCGGGGTGCAGGGACCGTTTTTCAATGATGAATTCGGCGATACCTTCGGCTCGATTTACGCCTTTACGGGTGACGGTTTCAGTCGCGCCGAACTACGCCGCGCCGCCGAAGATGCGCAGCGCGAGGTGCGGCGCCTGCCCAGCGTCGGCAAGGTCGAGCTGTTTGGCGTGGTGGCGGAAAAAATCTACATCGAGGTGCCGACCGCGAAACTTGCCACGCTGGGCCTCACGCCGCAGCAGATCACGCAGGCGGTGCAGGAACAGAAC
>JAABQE010000243.1 GCA_011391655.1 Hydrogenophilales bacterium | reverse complement strand
ATTAAGTGCTGCCGACGCATTAGATGCGCCCGCTAATCTTTCGCCCCCTCTGGACGAAGAAATCGATTACACCGGGAGCAATAAAATAGTTCAAGTAACTGCACGAATTGGACAGAATTTTTTCCGGCGTGCAGTACTAAGTGCATATAACTATCGCTGCTGCATCACTGGACTATCCATACCTAAGCTATTGATAGCAAGTCACATCAAGCCTTGGAGTATAGATGCAGCAAACCGGCTCAACCCTAGAAATGGCCTTTGCTTGTCAATGCTGCACGACAAAGCATTTGACGCTGGGTTTATCACAGTTGCGGAAAACATGACGGTTCATGTTTCTCGAAAACACGCTGCCGATGCAGATCATTTTTTTAATTCCGCAATATTGGCCTTTGATGGCAAGGCTTTAGTCTTGCCAAATAAATTCAGCCCACACGCAGATTTTCTGGCTTACCACCGACAACACGTTTTTGAAGAGTAGACATCTGCTATGAACGTTCGTTTTGAGTACCTCTACCGCGATGCTGGAAATTTCAAGAACTGGGGTGAGGTCGTATTCCACAATCCTTCCAATATCAGTGAGGAATCCATAGCAACAATGGCCGCCGAAATTCTTCGTACTGACCCTGCTTATTTTGTAGCGTCAAAAATTGAGGTTCCTGATCTCCACTTTTCTCAGTGCGATGAGGAACTAGATCACGACTGGCACGAAGTTCACGCATTCCATTCCACCGATGATGAACCGAGCGACCCACAAGGACGAAGCATTGAAACGTTTATTGAGTTTCTCGGCGTACATCTCGCGCTACACAACACTGGTTTGATACCGCATTACACCCCCAGCACGACTCGCCAGCGACATTGAAGAAATGATCGTGCTGGATATCTGAACTATGCCCATCACCCTCGACACCGCCACCGCCCTCTCCCCCGCCCACTCAGCGGTGGTAGAAGCCTGCGCCGGCAGCGGTAAAACCTGGCTGCTGGTCTCGCGCATGATCCGCCTGCTGCTGGCGGGGGCGGTGCCTTCGACCTTGCTGGCGATTACGTTTACCCGCAAGGCGGCGCAGGAGATGACCGACCGGCTGCATGAATGGCTGCGGCTGCTGGCGCTGGAAGATGACGCGACGGTGCGCGAGTTTCTGCGCCAGCGCGCAGTACCGGATGACGAAATCGACGCACTGTTGCCGCGCGCGCGGGGTCTGCTGGAAACGGTGTTGACGGCGCAACCGGGCCCGACGGTGACGACCTTTCACGGCTGGTTTCTCGATCTGCTGAAACGCGCGCCGCTGGAAGCCGGGCTGCCGTGGGGGGCGCCGCTGCTGGAGCGCACCAGCCTGCTGCAAAACGAGGTGCGCGACCGCCTGCTGGCGCGTTGGGCCGGCGCGCCAGAATCGCCCGAGGGCGTGGCCTTGCTGGCGCTGCTGGACGACATCGGCGAACACAATCTGAATGCGTTGTTGAAGAATTTTTTGCAGGCGCGGGCGGAGTGGTGGGCGGTTACCGACGGCCAGTCCGACCCGGTGGCGTATGCGCTGGATCGGCTGCGTCAGGGTTTGCACGCCGATCTGGAGAGCGACCCGGTGGCCGCTTTCTGGGCGGACGAGTTGATAGCGGCTCGAGTGAGACGGGTTGGCTACGCACTGGAGAAAGGAACGGAGACTGAACGCAAAAAGGGGGGGGCGATTCAGCAGGCACACGCCAATATGGACTTCGACGCGCTGCGCAAAAAAGTACTCAAGGCCGATGGCGGGCGGCTAGCGAGCAAGGCTACCAAGGGGCTACTCGGCGCACTCGCGTCCGAAGCGGATACTTATCTGCGCGACTACGACACGCTGGAAACCGCATTCGAAACCATCGCCGCAATCCAGACCGACCAGCGCATCTGGAACCTCAACCGCCACGGCATGCTGCTCGGCCACGCGCTGCTCGCGGCGTATCAGGACGCCAAGGCGCAGCAGGGCGTGATCGATTTTGCCGATGCCGAGTGGCAGGCCTGCCGCCTGTTGCAGAGCGAGGAACACGCGCCGGGGCTGGCGCTGAAGCTGGATGCGCGTTACCGCCATTTGCTGCTCGACGAGTTTCAGGACACCAATCCGCTGCAATGGCAGGCGCTCTCCACCTGGCTGGCCGAGGCGCGCGCGGCCGACAGCGAGATGACGGTGTTCATGGTGGGCGACCCCAAGCAGGCGATCTACCGCTTTCGGCGCGGCGAGGCGCGCGTGTTCACCGCCGCTGCCGAATTTCTGCACACGCATTTCGCCGCGCCGCTGTTCAGCACCACCATGACGCGGCGGCTGTCGCCTGCGGTGGTGCAGGCGCTCAACCCGATTTTCGCGGGGATCGCGGGCTTTGATCCGCACAGCCACGCGCCCGAAAATGCATCCCGCCCCGGCGCGCTGCGCTGCCTGCCCATTGCGGCGGAAAAAACCGAATCCGCTGTTATCGAAGGCCTGCGCAACCCGCTCACCACGCCGCTGGACGAAGCGGCCGACCGCGCGGTGCATGTCGAGGCAACCCGCTTTGCCGGGGTGCTGCGCGACGAGGTGCTGGGGCGCTGGGGCGTGGCCGACGGCAAGACCACACGCCCCGCGCGCGCTGGCGACGTGATGGCGCTGGTGAAGAAGCGCACCCATCTGCATCTGTACGAACGTGCGCTGAAAGACGCGGGCATTCCCTTTATCACCTCGCGGCGCGGCGGCCTGCTGCACGCGCTGGAAGCGCAGGACCTGATCGCGCTGCTGGAAACCCTGCTGCTGCCGCACGCCGAACTGAAGCTGGCGCATGTGCTGAAGAGCCCGGTATTCGGCTGCAGCGACGACGACCTGCTGCGCGTTTTTGCTGTGCAGGCCAGCGCTGTGCAGGCCAGCGCCGTGCAGCCCGGCGACGACACGCGCGGCTGGGCGCGGCTGGGCGTGTTGTCCGGAGTGGCCGATTGCCCGCCCACGTTGCTGCGTGCCTGGCGCCTGCTCAACGGCTGGCGCGCGCAACTGGGCGCGCTGCCGGTGCACGACCTGCTCGACCGCATCTATTTCGAGGGCGATCTGGAAGCGCGTTACGCGGCCGCTGCGCCGGCGGCGATGCGCCCGCAAATCGCCGCCAACCTGCGCGCCTTCATGCAGCTGGCGCTGACGCAGGACGCCGGGCGCTACCCGACGCTGGCGGGCTTCATCCGCGAACTGGCATCGCTGATCGACGACAGCGATGCCGCGCCGGGCGAAGGACTGGCGGCGGACGGCGAAAACGCGGTGCGCCTGCTCACCATTCACGGCTCCAAGGGGCTGGAAGCACCGATCGTCTGGCTGCTCGGCGGCAGCGACCATGCGCGCGGCGACAGTTACGCGGTGCTGGCGCCGTGGCCGCCGACGGCAGCGCGGCCCGAGCATTTCTCCCTGTTCGGCAAACTGGACGAGCGCGGCGCCTGGCGCGAGCACTGGTTCAACGAAGAAGCCGAACTGGCGCAGCGCGAATCCGACAACCTGCTGTATGTGGCGCTCACGCGCGCCGAACAGGGACTGATCGTCAGCGGCGATGCGGCGAAGAACACCTGGCTGCAGCGCGTCGAGGCGGCGTGGCGAGAGATGGACCTGCCGTCCGACTTGCCGCCCGCTGCCACTTCAGAGCAGCCGCCGTTGTCCGCTCCGCTGCCGCACATGCTTGCCCCCGCCATCGGCCAGCGGCTGGCGCCGGTGGCGGCCAACCCCGCCGCCGCCAGTGGCGAGCTGTTTCACGCCTGCCTCGAACACCATGCGCCGCCCGGAATCGATGCCTTGGGCGGCACGCCGCGCGACCTGCCCGCGCTGGCGCAGCGTCTCAATCTTGCGACAGAGCTTGCGCGCATCGAAAGCGAGGCCCGCGCCCTGCTGGCGCAGCCGCACCTGGCGCGCTTTTTCGACCCTGCACAGTACCAGCGCGCGCACAACGAGCTGACGCTGCTTGATGCCAGCGGGCGCACGCAGCGGCTCGACCGCGTGGTGGAATTCGACGACGCAGTGTGGCTGATCGACTACAAAACCGGCGGCGACAGCTGTGCCGTCAACGAGACACTTCTAATCGAACGCCACCAGCCCCAGCTGGCAGGCTATCAAACGCTGCTCGCCGCGCTCTATCCCGACCGCCCCATTCATGCCGCCTTGTTGCTGGCCGATGGCCGGCTGGTTTCCATTCTTCCGGAGCTCACCCTGTGACCAACAAACCCTATTCCGAATCCTGCGAGCAAAACCGCGAGCCGATTCTGGCGGTGCTGCGCGTAGCCTTCGCCGACCGCAGCCGGGTGCTGGAAATCGGCAGCGGCACCGGCCAGCACGCTGTCTATTTCGCTGCCGAACTGCCGCAGCTGCGCTGGCAGACCGCCGATGTGCGGGCGCATCACCCCGGCATTCATGCCTGGCTCGACGAGGCTGCGCTACCCAATGTGTTGCCACCGTTCGAACTCGACGTCAACCAGACCCATTGGCAAAGCGGCCTTTACGATGCGGTGTTTTCGGCCAACACCCTGCACATCATGGGCTGGCCCGAGGTGATCCGGTTTTTTGAGGGCGTGGGTGCGGTGCTGGAGCCGGGCGGGGTGCTGGTGGTGTATGGCCCGTTCAATTACAACGGCCAGTTCACCTCGGACAGCAATGCCCGCTTTGATGCCTGGCTGAAAGCACGTGACCCCGCGTCCGGCGTACGCGATTTCGAGGCGGTGGACGCGCTGGCGCGTGCGCAGGGGCTGGTCCTGCAGCGCGACATCGCCATGCCGGCAAACAATCGCTGCCTGGTGTGGCAGCGTGCGAGCTGACTGAAAACAGCGCACGCATCCGCGCGTGCGTGTCGATGCGCAAAACCCGTAATTTCAGCTTTTTCTTATAAATGGCTTTGCTATAACAAGAATTCCTGAGACCGGGGGGCATCATGCGCATCGCCGAACTGATACAACGCTGGAAAAAGAAAGCCTCCGCCCATCCGTCAGTGCGCGCTTACTCTGTCAGTCTGCCCTTGCGCGATGCTGCCCGTATCGAGGCGTTGCACCTGATGTACCCCGACTGCACCGAGTCCCAGCTGATGGCCGACCTGATCCGCGCCGCGCTCGACGAGCTTGAGGTCGCCATGCCGTACATCCCGGGTCAGCGCGTCATCGCCGAAGACGATTACGGAGACCCGATCTACGAAGACCTCGGTCCGACGCCCCAGTTTTATTCGCTGTCGCACGAAATTCTGCGCAAGCTGACCCAGACCCAATCGGCTAAATAACTGTCGGATTAATTTACAATCCGCTGGTCTTTTGATGCGCGACTTGAATCCAACACCTTGTATTCAATCGAATAAACCGACATGGAACGCTTATTGCTAATCCGACATTACAAAAACCACTATAAGCGGGACATCATGTACATCGGACCTGCCATTCTCTTTGCCGTCTTTGCCAGCCTGTTTTATGTGCCTGGCTTTCTCGACACTCCCCTGGGCGTGCTCACGGCAGGGCAGTTCATTTCGCAGCTGCTGTTTTCCATCTTCGGGCTGATTGCGCTGGCTGCACTGGCGCGTTCCATCGAACTCGATCCGGTATGGCCATGGCGGCCCGAGTTTCGCAAACGGCTGAATTCGCTGCTGGGTCGCATCTGAACCCTGCTCCGCCCGATTTGCCGTAGCTTCGATTTGCAGAAGCCCGGCATAAAATGGCGGCTTTCCTTTTCCTGCGAAGCCGCCATGCCCGTCAAGCTCACTGCTCCCGATCCTGCCTCCTTGTTGCCTGTTGCAGGCGTGCGCCTCGGCATTGCGTCTGCGGGCATCAAAAAACCCGGTCGCCGCGACATCACCCTGATCGAGCTCACGCCGGGTGCGCGCGTGGCGGGCGTGTTCACCCAGAATCGCTTCTGTGCCGCGCCGGTGACGCTGTGCCGGCAGCATCTTGACCCCGACAATCCAGGCAGCGACAGCATCCGCGCATTGATCATCAACACCGGCAATGCCAACGCGGGCACCGGTGAAGAAGGCCTGCGCCGGGCGCGGCTAACCTGTGAAGCCGTCGCCGCGATCATGCATTGCGCCCCCGAGCAGGTGTTGCCGTTTTCCACCGGGGTGATTCTGGAACCACTGCCGATCGACAAGATCCTGCCCGCACTGCCCGCAGCGCAGGACGACCTCGCACCCAACCAGTGGTCGGAAGCCGCCCACGCCATCATGACCACCGACATCGTCGCCAAGGGCGCGTCGCGGCAAGCGCAAGTCGGCGGCAAGACGGTGACCGTCACCGGCATCGCCAAAGGCTCCGGCATGATCCACCCCAACATGGCGACCATGCTCGGCTACGTGGCCACCGACGCAGCGGTTGCGCCCGCCCTGATGCAGCAGCTGGTGACCGACGTCGCCGATGTGTCGTTCAACTGCGTGACGGTCGATGGCGACACCTCGACCAATGACAGCTTCATCCTGATCGCCACCGGGGAGGCGGGCAACGCCGATATCAGCGATGCCGCTTCGGCTGATTACGCCGCGCTGAAAGCCGCCATCAGCGCGGTATCGATTGAACTCGCGCAGGCGATGGCGCGCGACGGCGAGGGCGCCACCAAATTCATCACGGTGGCGGTTGAAGGCGGGCGCAGCCACGCCGAATGCAAGCAGATCGCCTACGCCATCGCGCGCTCACCGCTGGTCAAGACTGCGTTCTTTGCCAGCGATCCCAATCTCGGCCGCATCCTCGCCGCCATCGGCTACGCAGGCGTCGGCGACCTCGACGTCAATACCCTGCAGGTTTATCTGGGAGACGTGCTGGTGGCTGAAAAAGGCGGTCGCGCTGCGAGCTACACCGAGGCGCAAGGCGCGGCGGTGATGCAGGAAGCGGAGATCACGGTGCGCGTGGTGCTCAATCGCGGGCCGGTCAACGCCACGGTGTGGACCTGCGATTTCTCATACGACTACGTGAAGATCAACGCGGAATACCGGTCGTAACACGTAGCAGGCGGGTCACCGGCCCGCTTGCCATCCCTATCCCGAATCCAGCCATGACGCTGCAACTTACCCCCGAGCAAGTCGCTTTCCTGCAAGGCCCGGTGTCGATGAATCTCGGCGCAGTGGGGCGCGATGGCTGGCCCTGCGTGTGCCGCACGCACGGCTGCGTGGTGGCGCGCGACCGGCGTTCGCTGACGGTGTGGCTGTCGGCGCTGCGCGGGAAGAGCGTGCTGGATGCGCTGGATGCGGGCAGCGCCGTCACCCTGGTGGTCAGCCGGCCTTCTACCCACGCCACCTTGCAATTGAAGGCCGGGTCGGCAACACGGGTAGCGGTGAGCGCGGCGCACAAACTGGCGAGCGCACGCTGCGTGGCGGCGTTCGGCGCGGAACTGGACGCATTGAACTACGGTACGGACATGGCGGCCCTGGTGATGGCGGCCTTGCCAGACGACCATCTGGTGGGGCTGCGCCTGACACCCGAGGTGGTGTTCGATCAGACACCGGGGCCGCAATCCGGCAAGGTGCTGGCCGGAACCCTGCGGACGCGCGCATGAACATCCCGCTCGAATCGCTGCGCCCCTGCCTCGATGGCGCCATGCCCGCGGTGGTGGCGACTGCGGCGCCAGACGGCACGCCCAACGTCGCTTACGTATCGCAGGTGCACTTTGTCGACGCCCGGCATGTTGCGCTGTCGTTCCAGTTTTTCAGCAAGACGCGCGAGAACGTGCTGGCGCATCCCTATGCCGAGGTGCAGGTGATTGAGCCGGGCAACTTCCGCCACTACCGGCTGCGGGTGCAGTACCTGCGCACCGAGACGGCGGGGCCGCTGTTCGAGTACATGCGCGCACAACTCGCCGGCATCGCGGCGAAAACCGGCATGGACAAGGTGTTCGTGTTGCGCGGGGCGGATGTGTACCGCGTGCTCGATATCGAAAACGTCGATCCGCAGTTGCCGCCCGCGCCGCCGCTGCCGGATGCCCTGCTGGCGCTGCGCCGCGCGTTCGACCACCTGGGCGCGTGCGACGATCTCGCGCTGCTGGCCGACCGCGCGCTGGCCGCGCTGACGCTTGGTTTCGGCATCCGCCATGCCTTGCTGGCGATGCTCGACGAAGCCGGTAGCGCGCTGTACACCCTGGCTAGCCAGGGCTACCCGGTGTCGGGCGTGGGCGCGGAAGTGGCGCTCGGCGAAGGCCTGATCGGCGTGGCGGCGCGCGAAAAAATCCCGGTGCGCATCAACCACCGCACGCCCGATTACACCTATCACGCCGCGCTACGGGTTGCCGAGCCGGCGTCGCCGCGCATTCCGCTGCCGGTGCTGGCCAACCCGCACAGCCAGATTGCCGTGCCGCTGGTTCACGGCGATCGTCTGCTTGGCGTGCTCTACGCCGAAAGCGAGCACGATGCATTTTTCAGCCACACTGACGAAGACGCGCTGGTTGTCTATGGCCGCCATCTGGCCGCTCTGATCGACCGCATCGCCGCACTGCCGGATGACGAGACTGCGCCGGCCGCGCTCCCCGCCGTAACGCTCCCCGCTGCAACTCAGTCCGGTGCGCCGCTGGCGGTACGCTATTTCGCGCACGACCACAGCGTGTTCATCGACAACGACTACCTGATCAAGGGTGTGGCGGGCAGCATCCTGTGGGCGCTGCTGAACGAACACGCCGCGCATGGCCGCCGCGAATTTTCCAACCGCGAGCTGCGACGCGACCCACGCCTGCCGCTACCGGATTTTGCCGACAACCTGGAAACGCGGCTGATCCTGCTGCAGCGGCGGCTGGCCGAGCGCTGTCCGGACATTGCGCTGGAAAAAACCGGGCGCGGGCGCTTTCGGCTCAATCTCGCCCGGCCGCTTCATTTGGGCGGGTAACGTCGATCAGGCGTATCGAAGCCTGCTGGCACTCAGACCAGATGCCCCATCTTTCCGCTCTGGTAATCACTCATCGCCTGACGAATTTCTTCGGCGGTGTTCATCACGAACGGCCCGCTGCCGACAATCGGTTCATCGATCGGCTCGCCGCACAGCAGCAAGGCCGTCACCTTGTCCGCGCGCTCGATGCGCAACACGTTACCCGCTCGTTCGAACACGCAGACCTCGGCTGCCTGGATCGCGTGATCGGCGCCCTGCAGCTGCACCACGCCTTTAAGCACCACCAGCGCAGTGCTATAACCCTCCGGCACGTCAAGCTCGAATGGCTGCCCGCCCGTCAGCTTCAGGTCCCACAGGTGAACCGGCGTAAACGTCAGGGCCGGGCCTTTTACGCCGGCGTATTCGCCGGCGAT
>JAABQE010000242.1 GCA_011391655.1 Hydrogenophilales bacterium | reverse complement strand
GGTCGAATCCTTGCCAGGACTTCTGGCCATTGCAAAGTTATGGGATGAAACGTCCCACCGGGCTGCTCGCCCGTGGCTGGGAAAGTCTCATGATCCTGATACGCCGCGGTGTCCGAGTCGCCCAGCATCCCGAAAAGCACTCTGCTCTCGTCGGAATGGCGCGGCTCCCCTTTGCGTCTGCCGTCTTGGCCGAGCACGAAGGCCACGGCGATGACCGCAACCAGTAGAGACACGCCTGCCAACTTCAGACCTGAAATACCGCCCATAAACATCAATTCAATGAGTTTGGTTGCGAAGGCGGGCCGGGGCTTGCGCTCCCTGAACACCGCGAACCCGGTCGATCACGGGTCGAGTGCAAGCGGCTCAGCGCGCACCCACCGACGCATTGAACCACAAGCAACGGAGTTCGCGAAAGATTCGGACCGCATGGGCATGCGTTGCGGCGATGGTGCACCGCAGCTGCCTGCGGGCGGTATCTGGTGAAAGTGGCATCGGTTGTGTCCATCAAGGACAGGGGACACAAAATTCCGAACACTCTCATGGTGGGTACTGCAAAAACCAAAACATGTCACTTCTTTTTATGACCACGGGTCCCTGGGATCGGGACGTTTGGGCCTCTCAGGTGTGACACGTTCCTCGTCCAAGGGATGTAACAGGTCAATGCGGTTGCATTTTCTAACAACTGTGTTTTTTTGTACTGCATTTGTCTTATCATAAAAACATAAGGAGGTTTCGCAATTGTTGTAACCGTATCGGGGGCGGTTATCAAATGATTGCTTTGGCTACATTGAGATGACACGGCGGTGCCGCCGGGCTCAAGTCATCTCCAGCCGTGCAGCCAACGCCGTCGCATCCAGCACCTCGACATCTCATGGTTCGGTTCTTTGTGGAAGTCAACAGGAGGCAGGCTCAGGCTGCCCTCATAGCCGCTCAACTGATTCAAACTTGTCGTGCGGACTCGGCGCACGGATGCAACAACCGAACGCAAGGTGGCACAACCTACTGGCCTTCGGAGATTGCTCCGATCTCTGCAAAGATCGCACATGAGGAAGACTGCAACCGTTCAAGGCACTTTCGGCACGCACTTTCGCACCCTTGGTGCAACCCTTAAGAAAATTCACTTTGAGCGCCATGTCTCCTTCGACTCGCGAGGAATCGCATCCACTTCGACCCCCGGCGCTATCGTCCTGGCTGCGCTGCACTGCGGCGCGCACCCCTGAGAAGATTGCGCTCGAGACGGTGGGGCAGAAATGGACTTATGCACAGCTGCTGGCCGAGGTCTCAGCCCTGTCGCAAGACCTGCAGCGGCGGGGTTTGTTCACAGGTGATCGCGTTGGCATTGCCGCAACTCGATCGGCCGAAACGGTGGTGGCGATCCTCGCCGCTGTGGATGCTGGGGTAGCCTACGTTCCGCTGGACCTCACATATCCACCAAACCGTCTGCGTGCCATGGTGGATGAGGCTCTGCCGCGCCTGGTCCTAGGGGAAGAGACCGCGCTGCAAGAACTCGAACGCCTGATTGGCGTCTTTCCGCGGCTGGATAAGCCCGCGCCACCCGCACCGCCAATGTTCGCGGCGGAGCCTGACCTGTGCTACGTCCTGTTTACCTCGGGCTCGACGGGCAAGCCCAAGGGTGTGGCTCTGGGCGCGCGGCCGCTTGCTCACTTGATCGCATTTCATGCTGCGCACCAGCGCCTGGGTCAGCCTGCGCGCACGCTGCAGTTCGCACCGCTGGCGTTCGACGTTCACTTCCAGGAGATCCTCTCCAGCGTGGCCTGCGGCGGTACGCTGGTCTTGCTGCCAGAGGCCGTGCGCCGGGACCCGGAGCAACTACAAGCTGCTGTCGCCAAGCTCGGCATCGAACGGCTCTTCATGCCGTACGTAGCCCTGCAGATGCTGGCCGAGGCGTCGACACCTGCTGAACAGCTGGCCTTGCTGGACGTTGTCAGCGCCGGCGAGCAACTGCAGATCACGCCAGCCATCCGGCGCCTGTTCGAACGCCTTCCCGCAGCCAGGCTGCACAACCACTACGGACCAACCGAATCGCATGTCGTGCTCGTGCATGAATTGCCTGAGGAGGTCTCGCAGTGGCACGCCATCCCGCCCATCGGCCGTCCGCTGGCGCATGTTCGTGTTGCCCTACGCGACGAGCAAGGTCACATTCATGCCGAAGCGGACACTGGCGAACTGCTGCTTGGAGGCGACTGCTTGGCGCACGGCTACCTTGGGGCGCCGGGGCTCACGGCCGAGCGCTTCCTGGATTCAGTACCCGGCCTAGCTGGCCGCTGGTACGTCACCGGGGACTTAGTCCGCCGCGACGCCGCTGGCGACTTCACCTACCTGGGCCGCGCCGACCATCAATTGAAGGTAGACGGCTTCCGCATTGAGCCCGGTGAGATCGAATTGGCCCTCATGGCGCACCCCTCTGTGCGCGAGGCTGTCGTCACGGCGCCCGAACTTCCCAGTCTCGGTCGCCAGCTGATCGCGCACGTGGTCCTGCGCGAGGGTGCAGATGTTGGCCCGCTGCGCAGCCACCTACGCAGCCGGCTGCCCGAACACATGGTGCCGCTGCGCTTCATGGCTGTGCCCAGCCTGCCCTTGACGCCCAGCGGCAAAATTGACCGACGCCAGCTACCCCTGCCCGCTGTGAGCAGCGTCGCACAAGGCAACAGCCTGACTTCCGACCCGCGTGCTGTGGTGCGTGCGCTCTGGCAGGAGCTGCTGGGTGTAGACGCACTGGCTGACGATGCCAACCTGTTCGACTTGGGTGCCCGATCTCTGCTGGTGCTGCGGTTTGCGGCACGCCTGAAGGCGCTGGGGATTGATGGCTTGGCGATCGCAGACGTCTACGACCGCCCAACAGTTCAAGGCATCGCTGATGCTCTACAGAACCAGCCAGCACTGCGCCGTCCATCAGCTGGTAGCCGCCAAGGCACGAACGGGGTGGCCATCGTCGGCATGGCGCTACGCACGCCTGGCGCCGCCGATGTTGAGGCCTTCTGGCAGCAATTGCTGGACGGCCGGGAAGGCATACGCCATTTCACTCCGGAGGAACTCGACTCGTCGGTGCCAGCGTCGTTGCGCGAGCGGCCCAATTTCGTCGCTGCCCGCGGCGTGCTGGAAGACGCTGCTCGCTTCGATGCGGGTTTCTTCGGCATCTCGTCGCGCGAGGCCACCGTGCTAGACCCGCAGCAAAGGTTGCTGCTGGAACTTAGCTGGAACGCGCTGGAGCATGCCGCCATCAACCCCTGGCACAGCGGTGGCCGCGTCGGGGTCTATGCGGGAACGTCCAACAACAGCTACATCACCGCGCTGCGCCAGGAACAAAACACCCTGGTGCAACAGTTTGGCGAATTTGCCACCATGCTGGCTAGCGAGAAGGACTACGTTGCCACCCGCATCGCCCACCGGCTCAATCTGAACGGGCCGGCTGTCAGCATCCACACCGCCTGCTCCACCAGTCTGGTCGCAGTGGCCCAAGCCTGGCATGCCTTGGCCGACGGGCAATGCGATGTGGCGTTGGCGGGTGGTGCCACCGTCATCGTGCCCCAAGAGTCAGGCTACCTGCATGTCGAAGGCGGTATGGAGTCTGCCGACGGCCACTGTCGGCCCTTCGACGCTGCGGCCACCGGCACCGTGTTTTCCAGTGGTGGCGCCATGGTGGTGCTGAAACGTCTCGAAGACGCCATGGCCGACGGCGATACGATCCATGCCGTCATTCGCGGCGTGGGGTTGAACAACGACGGCGGCGACAAAGCCAGTTTCACGGCTCCAAGCGCCAACGGGCAGGCCACAGCCATCCGCATGGCGCTGGACCACGCTCAGGTCAGCGCGCGAAGCATCGGCTACGTCGAAGCCCATGGCACGGCCACCGCACTGGGTGACCCGATCGAAGTCGCGGCACTCTGCCGTGCCTGGAAGACCGACACAACCGACACCCAGTTCTGCGGCCTCGGCTCGGTGAAGAGTAACCTGGGCCATCTGGCTGCGGCAGCAGGCGTTGTGGGCCTGATCAAGGCCAGCCTCGCGCTGCAACGCGAACAGATCCCACGCACCCTGCATTTCCAGCAGGCGAACCCCCAGCTTGGGCTGGAACACACGCCATTCCGGGTGATCGCCGAAACTACGCCTTGGCCACGTGGTGAGCAGCCCCGGCGCGCTGCCGTCAGCTCGTTCGGCGTCGGCGGCACCAATGCGCACCTCGTCATAGAAGAGGCACCAGCGGTCACCGTACAGCAAGCTCAGCTGGGTGCGCCAGCTACCACTCCTGTCTTTCTGCTTCCCTTGTCGGCGCGCAGTCCCCAGGCACTGCAACAACGCGCAGCTGATCTGGCGAGCCACCTTCGACACCATCCCGAGGTCAGTCTGACCGAGGTCGCAGCGACCCTGATGCGAGGGCGCTCAGCCCTAGTGCAGCGCTCCAGCGTTGTGGCCGCCAGCATGCCTGAAGCTGTTGCCGCATTGGGTAACCTGCCCGCCGCCGTTCAGGCGTTGAGCCGCCCCAGGCTCGTCTTCATGTTTCCGGGTCAGGGGTCGCAGCACGCCGGCATGGCGCGCGGCCTGTACGACCAGGCCCCCGCCTTCCGCGAGGCGCTGGACCGCTGCATGGAAGTCATCAAAGGCATCAGCGGTGTCGACTACTTGCCCTGGTTGATTGAGGATGAGCCCGGCAATGGCGATGCAGGTGCCCAGCTGGCGGACACACGCAATGCGCAGCCTGCGCTCTTCAGCATGTCGTTCGCGTTGGCGAGCTGGCTGGCCAGCGTCGGGGTTAAGGCCGACGCAATGATCGGGCACAGCGTGGGCGAATATGCGGCGGCCTGCCTGGCCGGTGTAATGTCTCTGGAAGATGCGCTAACGGCCGTCATCGCCCGTGGGCAGGCCATGGCCGAACAACCCCGAGGAGCGATGCTGGCCGTGCGCGCGGGCGCAGAGCAACTTGGGTCCATGCTGCCGCAAGGCGTGGAGATTGCCGGATGTAATGCGCCTACGCTGACCGTTGTTTCGGGCACCCATGAGGCCATCGACGCGCTGGCGACGAAGCTTGAAGCTCAGAACATCGGCAGCAGTTCCCTCACCGTCTCGCACGCCTTCCACAGCGCGATGATGGACCCCGCACTGCCGGCGGTGAAGACCGCCTTGGGTGGCGTGGCCCTGCACGCCCCGCAGACTCGCGTCTACTCGTGCATCAGCGGCGCCACCTTGACAGCAGAGGAAGCCACCGACCCTGATTACTGGGCGAGACAGGTGCGCGCGCCGGTGCAATTCAGCCGTGCCGTGACGAGTGAGCTCGAGCAGATCGATACCGTGTTTGTCGAAGTCGGCCCTGGCCAGGCCTTGAGCGCCCTGCTGCGACAACATCGCCGCGTCAGCGGTACCGTGGCCAGGCACGTGCCCTTGTTGGGCAGCGCGCAGAAACCTGGCGACGCTGCCACCCATGCCCTTCAGGCCCTGGGCCAGCTGTGGTGCCATGGAGTGGAGGTGGCCTGGCCCGTGCCGAGTAGCGCCCGGCGGGCTCAGCTGCCGACCTACCCCTTCGCTGGCGAAAACTTCTGGTTCAAACGCCATAGCATGCCAGCGGTCTCCGAGGCTGCGCCTTCCACGCCAGAAATGAGGACCCTCATGAGCCGATTGCCGCGACTCGAACTCGAACTTCACCGAATCTTCGGCGACGTCTCAGGCTTGTCACCCGAGGAAATTTCGCGCGAGAAGAGCCTGCTTGATCAGGGCATGGATTCACTGTCGCTGACCCAGGCCACGCTCGAAATCGAGAGCATCTTCGGCATCAAGCTGCGTTTTCGCCGGCTGCTGGAAGACCTCGACACGGTGGACAAACTGGCGCGTTTCCTGGATGTCGAACTGGCGCCTGACCGTTTCGCACCTGCACCTGCCGCCCAGTCCGCACCAGCACTTCTGCAACCCGCCGTGCAGGCTGCGATGCCGCCGGGTACCCCGCCGCTGGCCAGCGCCTCGGCCACTGGCACCCTCGTGGGTGCGAACTTCTTGCAGCAAACCATTGCGCAGCAGATGCAGCTGATGTCACAGCAGCTGGCCCTGCTGGGCGCGCAACAGACTACAGTCGCCATGGGCCTGCCTGTGGCCTCACCGGCTCCAGTCACGGCCCCGGCAGTTGCATCCGCAATGCCTGCCGCAGCCACACAGCCAGTACCAGACGCCTCACTGGTAGAAAAGCCCTTCGGCGCATCTCCCCGGCTGACCTTGAAAGCGCAGCAGGACTTAAACCCGAGCCAGCGCGCTTGGCTGGATGAGTTCATTTCCCGCTGCGATGCCAAATTCGGCAAATCCAAGGCCTTCAGTCAGAAGAACCGGCAGCTCATGGCCGACCCACGCGTGGTCACGGGCTTTAATCCTCTGTGGAAAGAACTGGTCTATCCGCTGGTGGTCAATCGCTCGAAAGGCACCCGTATGTGGGACCTTGACGGCAACGAGTTCATCGACCTGCTGGCTTGCTTCGGCGCGAACTTCCTCGGTTACCAGCAGCCGGACGTTGTGAAGGCCATGGTCGAGCAGGCGCAGACTGGCATCGAGCTCGGCCCGCAACACCCTCTGTCAGCGGAAGTCGCCGAGCTCATCTCGGAATTCACCGGCATGGAGCGCGTGGCGTTCTGCAATACCGGGTCCGAAGCCGTGGTCGGCTCGCTGCGTATTGCGCGCACCGTCACCGGGCGAAAGACGGTGGCCATCTTCACCAATTCCTACCACGGCATTGTTGACGAGGTGATCGTGCGCGGCAGCAAGCAGTTGCGCTCGTTGGCTGCGGCACCAGGCATTCCTCCGAGTGCGGTCGAGCACATGCTCGTGCTCGACTATGCCAGCGAAGATTCTTTGCGCGTTCTGCGTGAGCGGGCGCATGAACTGGCCGCGATCATGATCGAGCCGATCCAGAACAAGGTGCCGACGCTGCAGCCACGCGCGTTCGTGCAGAGCCTGCGCGAGATTTGCGACGCTGCGGGCTGCGCGCTGATCTTCGACGAGTGTGTCACCGGTTTCCGCGTCGCACCTGGCGGCGCACAGGAGTTCTACGGTATCCGAGGCGACATTGCATGCTACGGCAAGATCATCGGTGGCGGTCTGCCGCTATCGGCGATCGCCGGCTCAACGCGCTGGATGGACGCACTCGACGGTGGGCACTGGCAATACGGCGACGCCTCCTACCCCGAGGCCGGCGTGACTTACTTTGCCGGCACCTTCGTACGCCATCCGCTCGCACTGGCCGCAGCGAAGGCTTCGCTGTTGCACATCCGCCGCGCAGGGCCCGCGCTGTACCGCGAGATCAACGGGCGTACGCAGTCCTTGGTCTCGCGACTTAACGCTGCATTTGCCGCTCGCGGCGCGCCGGTGATGGCCGTCCACTGCGCATCACTTTGGCGACTGGCCTGGGACGAAGGCCAGAAGAACGTCAGCCTTTTCTATTGGCTGGCGCGCTTCCATGGCCTACACCTGTACGAGCAGTTCGGGCATTTCCTCACCGAAGCCACGGGTGACGACGACACCGACCGCATTTTCAACGTCTTCACCGCCGCGCTCGACGAGCTGATGCGCCTGGGCTTCATCACGCCACGCGAGGGTTCGCTGCCGCCGCACGGCGGCCTGCCTGAGCCACCGCAGCGCAGCGCGCAGGAAGGGCCACTGGCGCCCGGACAGACTGAGCGCTGGCTGGCCGGTAACTTCGACCCGGCTGCCCGCCGAGCGCTAAACGAATCCATTTGCATCGGCCTGGCCGGCAAGGTGGATACCGCGGCGCTCGAACTCGCGCTTCGCGATGTGCTCCGCCGGCACGAGGCATTCAGAATCTGCTTCGACACCGAGCAGCCCTTACAGCGCCTGACCCCGCCGCAGCCTTTTGACATCGCCCATATCGACCTGCGCGATCAGGAAGATGCCGATCAGGCGCTGGACCATTTCTGCCGCGAATCGAACGGCCATGCGTTCCCGTTGGACCGAGCCCCGCTGGCTGCGGTGAGCGTGCTGCAGCTATCGGACGGCCGCACGGTAGTGCACTTGGTGGCCAGCCACCTCATCTTCGACGGCTGGGCTTCGAGCGTGTTTAACGCCGAGCTTGCCCAGGCCTACCGAGCACGCAGCACCGGCACGTCGCCAATATGGGACGAAGCGGCTTCTCCACTGACTTTTGGCACTGAAGAACAGGCCCGATTCAGTGGGCCGCAGGCGCTCGACGACCTGGCCTTCTGGCGTGCGCATCTATCGAATCCACCACCACCGCTTTCCCTCGGCGACCTGGTGCCAGCCGGAGCACGCCAGTACGGCGCCGACACCGAGCGCTCAAGCATTGACGAACAATTGCTCGCGCAGCTGAGGGCACAGGCCAAATCGATGGGCGCCACCTTGTTCCAGTTGCTGTTGACCGCCGTGACGATGGTGCTCCAGCGCCGCACCGCCAGCAACGACTTCGTCGTTTGCATCCCCTATGCCGGACAGAGCCTCAAACGCCGCGGGCCGCTCGTCGGTGATGGCGTGCTCGACTTGCCCCTGCGCCTGCAATGTATGAATGGAGATACGGCGGCGAGCCTCTTGCGACGCGTGCGCAGCAACCTGATGGATGCTTTGGACCATCCGCTGATGACCCAGGGCACGGTGGCACGCGCCCTCGGGCTGCGCAGCAGCGGCGACCGGCCGCCGCTGACGGGCGTGTACTTCAATCTGAACCCCCTGGTGGACCTGTCGGCCTACGCCCCCCTGACTGCGTCACTGCACGAAGGTCGCAAGGCCGGTCTGCTGGGTGAAGTCTTCTTCAACTTCTATGAAAAGCCGGGGGGCCTCAGCCTCGACCTGCACTACAGCACCGAGTTCGTCAGTGCCGGCCGGGCCCGCGAACTGGTTTCAGAGCTGTTGGCACAGTGCACGGCGCTGGCCCAGTCACTGGACGACAGCCTCGCGCCTCCCAGCCCGACGGTGGACCCACGCCTGCTGGCCTGGAACGACACAGCCGTACCGCTGGAGCCGCGCGCGCGGCTGGAGCAATGGGTGAGCCGCCAGGCGGCCGCCACACCTGATGCGGTGGCGCTGGTGGCCCAGGGCGTGACCCTCAGCTACGCAGCGCTGGAGTCGCGGGCCAACCGCTTTGCCCAGGTGCTGCAGGGGCGAGGGATCGGCGCGGGCAGCCTGGTGGGCGTGTGCCTGACCCGCGGTCCCGACCTGGTTCCCGCACTGCTGGGCATCCTGAAGACGGGCGCTGCTTATGTGCCGCTGGATCCAGGCTTTCCCAAGGACCGCCTGCACTACATGGCTGAAGACGCTGGTGTGCGACTGGTCATCACCGACGCGACCAACGCCGGTCTCTCGGGCTTGGCACGGGAACAACAGTTGCGCATCGATGACGATGCTGCCACCTTGGCTGCCGCTCCCGAC
>JAABQE010000241.1 GCA_011391655.1 Hydrogenophilales bacterium | reverse complement strand
TCTCGCTGATCGAGCCAGTCATTCAGATCAATCGGCGCAGATTCCAGCCCCCAGCCAGACCCGATGCGGCGCTGCCCGCCATCGTTGGCGATCATGCGCACGTTCTTGCCGCTGGACGGTGCATCATCATCGGGATCGGTCACGGTAATCAGGTTGTGTGCGATGCTCTGATAAGTGTAATTCATGTGGTGGTCGGAGCCATATTTGGGCCCATAAAACCCACTGTCGAGCGCAAGCTCCCCGCCCTTGTAAAGCGTGAATGCACCCTGGTCGAGATGGGAGTGCGACCAGAAATTGTCCCCTGCCTTGAAGGTGACGTAGGTGGCGTCCGGGGTCCAGTCGCTGCGCGCCACAACGAGTCCGATGCCGTCAAAGTGTTTGGCAAGCGGCAAGTTCCGGTTCGCCCCCGTATTGAGCAGCGTTGTATCGGTGAGCGGTCCCCATGGCCAACTGCTGGGTACGGGTCGGGGGTGGGGCGGGCGCAGGTTGTACGCGGCGGCATGCCGGTATTCGAGGGCAAGTGGGACGATGTCGGGAACGATTTTGTTGAAAAACCCCGAATCTCCCCAACGGAAATCCGTATCGTCAGGCCGTCTGCGATAGGTTACAAAATCTAGGAAACCGCGCAATCCGGGTTCGCTCCTGAATAAATCCTCGCCGGTGGCGCTGCGCCACATCGCGGGCGCCTGATAGATCGCCTGGCCGATGCCGATGCCGACATATTCCCCCCCCTCGTGCCAGCCTCCGTTTTGTCCCATCACCTGGCGCCATGCCGGCAACACGCGGTGCTTCCATAAATCGTAGGTGAAGCGCATGTTGAGTTCGCCACGGGGATCGTCACCGTACAGTGCGAGATTGGCGGCCAGCAGGGCCTGAAACGGACTGTTGTAAAGATAGACGTTATAGGGCGAGAGCCGGTCATTGCGAATGAAATTAACCAGATACCCGACGCCCTCAGCTAGCTTCTCACGTAGCGCTACCCGTTGCGTATCGTCCCACTGGTCATATAGCCAGTCGTAGGCATGAGCGACCGGTTTGGCCTGCTGGCCGCGGTAGCTGTATTCGACGGCCAGCAGCCTGCGGTGCAGCACGGCCAAATTCTGACTGCCTGGCTCGAGGTAGGCCATCGTAATGACGGCGTTGAAATCGCCTTCCCCTCCGCGCGCCTGGCCCCGCATGGACTGGATCCACTGTGGGTTTTCCTGCTGCAAACGGGAGATGTCCGTCACGCTGGGGTGTGGAAGGCGGGGGTGGGCTTCGCGGAAATCGGGTAGATAGATCGCTGCCAGATTTTCCGGGGCGGGCAGCACGGCGCGCCCGCGTTCGTCAGTTTCGATGCGCACATGACTGCCCGCAAGCCATCCCGCGAAACTCAGCGAAGTGATGGTTGCGACCAGGGCCGGCACGGCCCAACGCATCTGGCGAGGTGCGGGGGCGAGCGCGGGGGAACTTGCCCGTCCCCGGCTGTCACCCAATAGCCAGGGCAGGCTCCAGCCCAGCGAGGCCAGCAAGACATCGGTGATGTCGGCAAATCGTCCCGGGACGGTCTGCTGCATCCATTCCAGCGCAAATGCCAGCGAGGTGACAACCAACCCGCCACCCAACATGACACTGCGTCGCCAGCGCCATGGGGTGAGCCAGCGCAGCGCCAGGCCGAGTGCCATGATGGGCCACAAGGTTTCGATAATGTCGCCCATCCCCACCAGAGTGCCTACCTGGCCTTGAAAAGGGATCCAGTTGATGGCGTGCGTGCCGGGATAGATGCCCGGCTTGAATTGCGTCAGCGCATACGCGCTCAGCAGGGCGGCTGCGGCCAGCATCAGGCGTGTGGCGGCCGGGGTGTGGCGCGGCAACGCAAACAGAACGAGTATTGCGCCGGACCAGCCGGCCAGGGACTCCAGCGTCAACTGCCTGCCGACTACGGGCACTTTGGCCAGCAGTACGGCGAAACTGAAGGCCAGAAATAGCCACAAGACCGGACGACGTGCCGCATGCAGGGTAATCAGGCCGAGCGCCAGCACGGCGAATCCCGTGGCAAGCGCATCGGTGGGCTGAAACGTGTCGGGATGTCTCAGGGTGTTGCCGAGCGGCTTGAGTCCGGCCTTGAGATTGCCCCAATCGAACGAGGGAACGAAAGGGGCGGCTTGCGTCAGGGCCCATAGCCCGAGAATGACCAGTGCCAGATTAATTAAATGACCGGTATCGAACCATTCCTGTCTCGCGTTGAGCAGCATGCGGCCCACTCGCAGTCGGGGATCGAATGCGGTAGCTATCAGTGCACCCAGCGCGCTGCCACTTGTATTGGTCAACCAGTCCAACAGGGAGGGTACCCGGCTGGGCAGAGCGGACTGCAATACCTCCAGCGTAAAACTGAGTCCGCAGCCGAACAGACTTGTGGCCAGGATCGCGCCAGCCAGTCCCCATTTGGGGCGCAGCCACAGCGCAAGAAAAAGCCCGAGCGGGATGTAGGCCAGCACGTTGATGATAATGTCCGCGCGTGACGCCTTGTCCGGCCATGGCTGCGTGATAGGATTCGACCACTCGAACAGGGGCGGAGCCCACTCAGACAGCGGGAACAACGTGCCATATATCACCAGCGCGCCATACAGCAGGCTCATCCACAGCATCGATGAGCCTGGGTGGTGCTGAAAGGCCGGTCTGGGAGAGACAGTGCGGTGTGCCATCGAATGATTCTAGCGAAATATCATGACGACACGAATGATCGATGTATTTAATGGTGATGCGGATGGCATCTGCGCCCTTCAGCAGCTGCGGCTTGTCGAGCCTATCGAATCCACGCTGGTCACCGGCCCCAAGCGCGACATCAGCCTGCTGAAACGGGTCAAGGCGCAGGCAGGCGATCATGTCACGGTGCTCGACATCGCGCTGTCGAAAAACCGCGAGGCGCTCGATCGCTTGCTGGAGGCGGGGGCGCAGGTACGTTATTTCGATCACCACCAGCCGGGCGACATTCCCGTCCACCCCCATTTCGAACCGCATATCGACACCGATGCCAACGTCTGCACCAGCTTGCTGGTGAACCAGTATCTGGACGGCAAACACCTGGTGTGGGCAGTGACTGCTGCGTTTGGCGACAACCTGGCCGATGCGGCGCGTCATGCGGCGGCGCCTTTGGGTTTGTCTGCTGACCAGTTGGCGCAATTGCAGTCGCTGGGTGAATGCCTCAACTACAACGGCTACGGCGAAACACTCGACGATCTGTTTTTTGATCCTGCCGAGTTGTATCGCCAGTTGCGCCCCTACGCCGATCCTTTCGCCTTCATCGCCGAGTCGGCCGCCTACCAAATGCTCAACGCCGGCTACCAGAGCGACATGGCGCGCGCGGTTGCGGTGAATGCAGCTGAAGCGCGCGCCAGCGGACGCATCTTCATGCTGCCCGCCGAAAAATGGGCACGGCGCATTTCCGGGGTGTTTGGCAACCAGCTTGCGGTCGAGTCGCCCGCGCAGGCGCATGCCGTGCTCACCGCCAAGCCGGACGGCGGCTATGTGGTGAGCGTGCGCGCACCGATGGTGGCCAAGTCGGGTGCCGACACCCTGTGCAGTCAGTTTGAAACCGGTGGTGGCCGCAAAGGCGCGGCCGGCATCAACCATTTGCCCGAAACCGAGCTTGGCCGGTTCAATGCGGCTTTTTTCGACATTTATCGCTGACCCTCTGGAATCGCATGGACCAACTTATCGCACCTTACGGCGACACCCTCATCAACCTGATCGACCCCGCGAAAAGCGAGGCGCTCAAGCTGGAAGCCCTGAGCTTGCCTTCGCTCGACCTCGACTGGCGCCAGCAATGCGAACTTGAAATGTTGATGACCGGCGCCTATTCGCCGCTCGCCGGTTTCATGACCCGCGCCCAATGCGCGCGCGTCGAAACGCTTCAGCAACTGGACGACGGCACCTTATGGCCCGTGCCGGTCAGCCTTGCCAGCCGGCAAAAAGTGGCGGCCGAGCTGAAGCCGGGCGGCCGTGTGGCGCTGCGTGATGGCGAAGGTTTCATGCTCGCCGTGCTGACGGTGAGTGAGGTGTGGGATGAGCAGGGTGTCTGGCATCTGGGCGGCGCGATCGAGGGCGTGGCGCTGCCGCCGCATCCTGATTTTGTGGGCCTGCGCGCCACCCCGGCGGAGTTGCGTGCGCTGTTCGCCAAGCGCGGCTGGCGCCGGGTGGTCGCCTGGCAGGCGCGGCAGCCGATGCATCGCGCGCAATTCGAGTTTTGCCTGAAAAGTGCGATCGCAAATGAGGCCAACCTGCTGCTGCATCCGCAGGCGGGCGGCGACATCACCGACGCCCCGGCTTATTTTGGCCTGGTGCGGAGTTTTATCGCCATCCGCGAACGTTTTCCCGTGGCCTCCACCCAGTTGTCCCTGCTCCCGGCGCCGCCGCGTGAAGCGAGCGCCCAGGCATTGCTGTTGCGTGCCATCGTCGCGCGCAATTACGGTTGCGGCCTGTTGATCGCGGGCGGTGAACATCAAGCGGATGGCGAATACCGGCGCGGCATCGATCTTGACCAGCCGGAAGGCGAGGCGTCGTTGATCAAGCAGGCCGACGCCATCGGCGTGCGCCTGATCGCTTATCCGCGCATGGTGTATGTGGAAGACCGCGCTGAGCATCTGCCCGAATCCGAAGCACCGGCCGGCGCGCGACAGCTCACCCTGAGTGGCGAAGAGTTCCAGCGCCGCATGCAGGCCGGGCTGAAAATTCCCGACTGGTATAGCTTTCCCGAAGTGCTGGCCGAGCTGCATCGGCAAAGTCCACCCCGCGAGCGGCAAGGCTTCACCGTGTTTTTCACCGGCTTGTCTGGCGCCGGCAAGTCCACCCTGGCGCGTTCGCTGGCGGCGCGCCTGATGGAAATGGGCGGCCGCTGCGTGACCCTGCTCGACGGTGACATCGTGCGTCGTCATCTTTCGTCCGAGCTGGGGTTTACCAAGGCGCACCGTGACATCAACGTGCGCCGGATCGGCTTTGTGGCCAGTGAGATCACCAAGAATCGCGGCATCGCCATCTGTGCGCCGATCGCCCCCTACCGCCAGACCCGCCGCGACGTGCGCACCATGATCGAGGCGGTGGGCGGTTTCGTCGAAATCCACGTTGCCACTCCGATCGAGACCTGCGAGGGGCGTGATCGCAAAGGGTTGTATGCCAAAGCGCGGGCGGGGTTGATTCCGGAATTCACCGGCGTATCCGACCCGTACGAAGTGCCGGAACATCCCGAGCTGGCGATCGATACCACCGGGCTTGGCATCGACGAAGCGGTGCAGCGTATTCTGCTCAAGCTGGAACATGAAGGATATTTGCGCTGATTTTCAACTTCCAGCGCATAAAAAAACAGCGGTCTCATGATCGCTGTTTTTTTATGGCGCAAGGTTGAGGTTTTTCCTGGCTGTGAGCGTCGCTGATAGCCGGTCAGGCCTTGAGAAGCATGGCTTGCCGGTTGAGTGAGCCCAATACCATGCCCAGCGTACTTGCGATCAAGCCAACAAACTGCGGCGGTAGCGCTGCTTCCGGCGCGATGAACTCCATCGTGATCCATGCCGTCAAACCCAGCACGATCGACAGCCCTGCGCCAAAGTTGCTGGCGCGTTTCCAGTACAGCCCTGCAACCAGCGGCACGAACGCGCAGGCGAGGGTGATCTTGTAGGCGTTGGCCACCATGGTGTGAATGCTGGTCTCGCTTTGCAGCGACCACAGCGAGTAGACGACGACCAGCAGGGTGAAGACGATGACTACGCTGCGGGTAACCCACAACAGCCTCTTCTGGCTCATGCGGTGATGCGGCATGAGCTCCTTGATGATGTTTTCCGAGATAGTGACCGAGGGCGCGAGCAGCGTGCCGGAGGCGGTGGACATGATGACTGACAGCAGGGCGCCGTAAAAAATGATCTGCGCATACAGCGGCAGATGGGCTTTGACGAAGGCGGGCAGCACTTGCTGGGCGTCTTCTGCCAGTAGACGGGTGGTCAGCACCGGGTCAACCAGGGTGGCGGCGTAGGTGAGGTAGATCGGCACGGCGGCAAAAGCGAAATACAGCACGCCACCGATCACGGTGCCCCATACGGCGACACGCTCGTTTCTCGAGGCGTTGGCGCGCTGGAATACATCCTGTTGCGGGATCGAGCCGAGCCCCATGGTCAGCAAGCCGGCGATGAAGGTGACGATCGCCGCCCACTCCGGTTGCGGCCAGAAAGTCAGTTTGCCTGCTGCCGTGGCGTGCGCGATTACCGGCGCAACGCCGTTGACCGCGGGCATGTCGCCCACCAGTTTCGCGATCCATAACAAGCCGACGACGATCACCGTCATTTGCACCAAGGTCGTGAGCGCCACCGACCACATGCCGCCGAACAGGGTGTAGAGCAGCACCACCGCTGCGCCGATGTAAATACCCTGCACCTGGGTGATGATGCCGTCGGACAGCACATTGAAGACCAGTCCCAGCGCGACCACCTGCGCCGACACCCAGCCCAGGTAGGACAGCGCGATCGCCAGCGAAATCACCATCTCGACCGGCCGGTTGTAGCGCTCGCGGAAATAGTCGCCCAGCGTCATCAGCTTCATGCGGTACAGTGGGCGGGCGAAAAACAGGCCGAACAGGATCAGTGCGAGCGAAGCGCCAAAGGGGTCGGCAATCGTACCGCCGAGGTTCTCTTCGAGGAAGGTGGCGGGGATGCCGAGCACGGTTTCGGCACCGAACCAGGTGGCGAACACCATGGCCACCACGATGATCATGGCAGCGAGCGGCCGGCGGTGATGTAATCGCTGGCGCTGTGAACCTTGGTCGCGGCATAAAAGCCGATGCCGAGCGAAATGATGAGATAGGCGATCACGAAACCGATCAGCATGGCGAGTCCTTATCGCAAGAGGGAGTAGACCGCAGCAGCCGTCAGGGTGGCGAGCAGGCCGGCGATGACGCCGAGCCAGCGGTTACGGGCGTGCTGCTGGCGCAGCATGAGGGTCATGCCGGTTTCCAGCTGTGTCAGCCGGTTTTCATTCAAGGCCTGATGCGCCAGGCGGGGCAGTTGCGGCAACAGCGCGGCCCATTTCGGCGCTTCGGTCTTGAGGTTGTTGACCAGCGCGCGCCAGCCCATCTGCTCATTCATCCAGCGTTCGAGGAAGGGTTTGGCGGTTTTCCACAGGTCGAGCTCGGGGTCAAGCTGGCGGCCGAGGCCTTCGATATTGAGCAGGGTTTTCTGCAACAAAACCAGTTGCGGCTGGATCTCCACATTGAAGCGGCGCGAGGCCTGGAACAGTTGCAACAGCACGCGGCCGAAGGAAATGTCTTTCAGCGGGCGGTCGAACACCGGTTCGCACACGGCGCGTACCGCGGCTTCGAGCTCATCGATGCGTGTATCGGGCGGCACCCAGCCGGATTCCAGGTGTGCCAGCGCCACCCCTTTGTAGTCACGGCGGAAGAAAGCAAGGAAGTTGCGCGCCAGGTATTGCTTGTCGACCTCGGTGAGCGTGCCCATGATGCCGAAATCGAGCGCGATGTATTGCTCGGAACCGGCGCGCACCAGGATGTTGCCGGGGTGCATGTCGGCGTGAAAAAAGCCGTCGCGGAACACCTGGGTGAAGAAGATTTCGACACCGGTGGCGGCAAGCTTGGGAATGTTCACGCCGGATTCACGCAGGCGCTCGATCTGGCTCACCGGGATGCCGTCCATGCGATCCATCACCATGACGTCGCGGGCGCAGTAGTCCCAATACACTTCGGGCACCATCAGCAGGGGCGAGTCCTTGAAGTTGCGCCGCAGTTGCGAGCAGTTGGCCGCTTCGCGCATCAAGTCCAGCTCATCTTCCAGGTGCTTTTCGAATTCGCTGACCACTTCGCGCGGGCGCAACCGCTTGCCATCGGCGAACAGCTTTTCCACCAGATCGGCGGCGGCGTACAGCAGCGATACGTCGTGCGCGATCACGGGTGCAATGCCGGGGCGCAACACCTTGACGGCCACCGGGGTGCCATCCGGCAGGCGGGCAAAATGCACCTGCGCCACCGAGGCCGACGCGATCGGGGTGGCGTCGAATTCGGCGAAGACGTCAGCCAGCGGCTTTTTATACGCCGCTTCCAGGGTGGCGATGGCCACGGCGGACGGAAACGGCGGCACCCGATCCTGCAAGCGCGCCAGCTCGTCGGCGATGTCGAGCGGCACCAGATCGCGCCGGGTCGAGAGCATCTGCCCGAACTTGATGAAGATCGGCCCCAGCGCCTCCAGTGCGAGGCGCAGGCGCACTCCGCGTGGCTCGGTGAGCAGACGCCAGAACAGCAGGATACGGATCAGCCAGCGCAGTGGCCTGACCCGTTCGTGGCCGAGAAAAAACTCCTCCAGCCCGAAGCGCAGGCCGATATACACGATGTAGGCGAGGCGCAGGAGTTTCATGAACCGCTGGGCTCCAGCAAGCGCGCCTGCATTACATTCAACCGCGCTTCCAGTCGCGCCACGCCGTCGGCCAGCGTGTCCACCTTATGATTGAAACGCGCAACATCGACGCGGCGCGCCATCAGTTCGGCCTCTTCCACCACGTATTCGCTGGCGTTGAGGCCCAGTGCGGAAAAGGCTTGGGTGACGCTGGCGAGGGCGTCGCGCCCCAGCCGATGCAGGCGATGCGCGGCGACATCGCCGACCAGCGGTGCCAGGTCGGCTTCGACATCCCATGACACAGATTTGAATACGCGGTCGAGCGTGGCCAATAGCGCGGGGTCGCCGCTGTAGTCTGCGTGGCGCAAGGCTTCGCGCCCGAAAAACGGCAGGCGGGTAAGCAGTGCGGGCGTGGGGCGGATGGTGGCGTCGGGGGTATCGATTGCTGCTTCGGAAAAATAGCCGTCATCGGCAATGCGAAAATCGAACTGCGCCAGCGTCAGATCGAAACGCACGCCCGCGCCGGCGTGGCGCTGCAAAGCCTCGGCTGCGCCGGGTGATTGGCGCAGCAGATGGTTCAGGCTGCGTTCGATCAGGCCCGCTGTGAGTAAGTCCAGCGCGATCAAACCTTGAAGCCTTTGTGCAATGCAACGACGCTTGCGGTGAGGTTGTGATAACTGACCTTGGCGAAGCCAGCGCTTTCCATCATCGTCTTGAGTTCTTCCTGCCCCGGATGCATGCGGATTGACTCGGCCAGATACTGGTAACTGCCTGCATCGTGCGCCACCAGTTTGCCCATCAGCGGCAGCAGCTTGAACGAATAGAGGTCATACACCGGCTCCAGCGGTTTCCATACCTTGGAGAACTCCAGCACCAGCAGACGGCCGCCGGGTTTCAGCACGCGGTTCATTTCGGCCAGCGCCTGGTCCTTGTGCGTCATGTTCCTGAGGCCGAAGGCCACCGACACGCAATCAAAGTAGTTCGAGGGAAACGGCAGCCGTTCGCCGTCGCACTGCACGGTGGGCGGGGTTTTTCCTTCATTCAGCATGCGGTCGCGGCCTTCACGCAGCATGGAAAAATTGATGTCGGTAAGCAATACGGTGCCGGCAGCGCCGACTTCTTTCAGGAACAGCCGGGTGAGGTCGGCGGTGCCGCCGGCGACGTCGAGCACCTTCATCCCCGGCCGCAGCCCCGCCTGCGCCACGGTAAAGCGTTTCCATAAACGGTGCAGGCCCGCCGACATCAGGTCATTCATGATGTCGTACTGCGCGGCGACGGAGTGGAAGACTTCAGCGACCTTGGCGGCTTTGTCGGACTCGGCCACCTGCTGGTAGC
>JAABQE010000240.1 GCA_011391655.1 Hydrogenophilales bacterium | reverse complement strand
TTTTCCCCCACGCTCGTTGACAGCTTCAAGACCCGGGTGTTTTTTCGCGACGACGGGCTGTCGGATTTGATTGGTTTCAAATACAGCGACTGGCATGCCGATGACGCAGTGGGCGACTTTATTCATCATCTGGAAACCATTGCGGTTTCTTTGGGCAAAAACGCAAACCAGCATGTGGTTTCGGTCATTCTCGACGGCGAAAATGCCTGGGAGTATTACCCGGATAACGGCCACTACTTTCTGGACGCGCTCTATTCGCGCTTGTCCAGCCACCCCACCCTCAATGTCAGCACGTTTGCCGAACAGGCTGCGCATACGCCGGCCAAGCCCTTGAAACGGCTGGCTGCGGGCAGTTGGGTGTATGGCAGCTTTTCGACCTGGATCGGCTCAACCGACAAAAATCGCGGCTGGGATTATCTGGTCGCGGCCAAAGTGGCGTATGACCGCACCCTGGCGGCAGGCAAGCTCGACGCGGATCATCAAGCCATGGCGATCCGCCAGCTTGCCGTGTGCGAAGGCTCGGACTGGTTCTGGTGGTTTGGCGATCACAACCCGGCGGGAAGCGTGAGTGATTTCGAGCAGCTCTACCGCACCCAGTTGCGCGAGTTGTATCGCCTGCTCGGCGTGGCACCGCCCGCCTTGCTGGATGTGCCGCTGTCACATGGCGGCGGCATGGCGGAAAACGCTGGCACCATGCGCAGGAATACCTGATGAACCTTCATAAGCGATGTGCCGGCCTGTTGCTGCATCCGACTTCGTTGCCATCCGGCACCTTGGCGGATGCCGGACGCTGGCTGGACTTTTTGCAGGCAGCGGGCGTGAGCATGTGGCAGATGCTGCCCCTTGGCCTGCCCCTGACCGGTCTCTCGCCCTATCAATGCGCCTCGGCATTCGCGGTTAATCCGGCGCTGTTTCCTGCCGGATTCCGCGTTGATATGCGGCGTTTTTCACCTTGGCGCCGGGCGCAGGCCCACTGGCTCGACGACTACGCACGCTTCATCGTCATCAAGGCCGAACAGGGTGGTGCGCCCTGGACAGACTGGCCGCAGGCGCTGCGTGATCGTGATCCAGCCACGCTGGCGGCGTTCGATCGCGCGCATGGCGATCAATTGCGCGAGATCATGCACGCCCAGTTTCGTGCGGCCATGTTCTGGCGTGGACTGCGCGCGGAAGCGGCGCAGCGCGGGATCCAGCTATTTGGCGACATGCCGATTTTTGTTGCGCACGACAGCGCCGACGTGTGGGCGCGGCGTGAATTGTTCCTGCTGGATGCCGACGGCCACCCCACCGTCGTAGCGGGCGTGCCGCCGGATTACTTCTCCGAAACCGGACAGCGCTGGGGTAATCCCCACTACAACTGGGCTGCGATGCAGGCCGATGGCTTTGCCTGGTGGCGGGCGCGGCTGAGCGCACATTTCGAGTGGTTTGACTGGGTGCGCATCGACCACTTTCGCGGGTTGCTGGCCGCCTGGACGATTCCGGCCAGCGAACCGACCGCTATTCACGGTGAATGGGTTGACGCGCCCGGTGCGGCGCTGTTGCAAACGGTACTCGACGAAATGGGCGAATTGCCGCTGGTGGCTGAAGATCTTGGCATCATCACGCCGGATGTCACCGCGCTGCGCCATCAGTTTGGCTTGCCGGGCATGGCTGTCCTGCAATTTGCGTTTGATGCCCATGCTGACAACCCGCACAAGCCTGAAAATGTGCAGCCTGACACGGTGTATTACACCGGCACCCATGACAACGATACCGTGCTGGGCTGGTGGCATTCGTTGCCGGACCATGCGCGTCAGCACGTGCGCTGGCAACTGGGTCTCGGTGAATCGGACGCGGTGCCGGACAAGCAGATCGTGGATGCGATGATATCCACCGTGCTGCACAGTCGCGCTGAACTGGCAATGTTGACCTTGCAGGATGTGCTGCACCTTGGCAGCGCGGCGCGCATGAACACGCCCGGCACGGACAACGGCAACTGGACCTGGCGATTCGATTGGGATGATTTGCCTGAAGACCTGGCATCCCATTTGCTCGAACAATTACAACAATCCCATCGGTGTGAAACCCCGCCCCTCTTATGAAAGCACCCTTGAACGCTTTACCTCACTCTGGCCTGCCCGCGATCAGCGAGCCGATTCTGCGTCTGCAAATGGGCAGGCATCACGATCCATTCGAAGTGCTGGGCGCGCAGGTTGCCCCTGATGGGGGCAACCTGTTGCGCGCGTTCCTGCCAGCGGCCGAAGCGGTCGAGGTGGCGGGTACACGCATGACGCGTATTCCGGGCACTGACTGCTTTGAACTGATGCTGCCCTCCGGACAGGCGCTTGATCCGCATCCGCTGTTGCGCTGGCAGGACAAGGGCGCGGGCGCATGGCACACCATGCAAAGCCCTTACAGTTTTGCGCCGCAACTCGGCGAACTGGATTTGTACCTGCTCGGCGAAGGGCGGCACTTTGAGGCCTGGAAAGTGCTCGGCGCGCGCCTGAAGACGATTGACGGCGTGGCGGGTTGCCTGTTTGCCGTGTGGGCGCCCGCCGTGCAGCGCGTCAGCGTCATTGGCGACTTCAATGATTGGGATGGCCGCCGTCATCCGATGCGCTGCCGCGGCGCGTCCGGTATCTGGGAACTGTTCATTCCCGGACTCACGGCAGGCATGGCGTACAAATACGAAATCCTCGGCAGCCATGGCCATCTGGCCAAAAAAACCGACCCCTATGCGCGCCAGATGTTTGCGCGTCCCGAAACCTCCAGTTGCATTACGGACGACACGACGCCGTATGACTGGACGGACAACAACTGGATCGCCGCCCGTGCGCATTTCGACTGGCAGCATCGCCCGGTCAGCATTTATGAATTGCACCCGGGCTCCTGGCGGCGTCACGACGATGGCAGTTTTTATACCTGGGCTGAACTCACGGCCGACCTGATTCCTTACGTCCGTGATCTGGGGTACACCCATATCGAATTGCTGCCGGTGGCCGAGCATCCGCTCGATGCTTCATGGGGCTACCAGGTCTCGGGTTACTACGCGCCGACCGCGCGGTTTGGCTCGCCCGACGATTTTCGCGCATTTGTGGATGCCTGCCATCAGGCTGAAATCGGCGTGCTGCTCGACTGGGTGCCGGCGCATTTCCCCAAGGATGACTGGGCATTGGCGCGCTTTACCGGTGAGGCGGTGTACGAACACGAAGACCCGCGCCGGGGTGAGCACCAGGACTGGGGTACGCTGATTTTCAACTTTGGCCGCAACGAAGTGCGCAATTTTCTGGTGGCCAATGCGCTGTACTGGCTGGATGAATTCCACATCGACGGATTGCGGGTCGATGCGGTCGCCTCGATGCTGTATCTCGATTACTCGCGCAAGGCGGGTGAGTGGTTGCCGAATCAATACGGCGGGCGTGAAAACATCGAGGCCATCCACTTTCTGCGCGAGATGAACACCGAAGTCCACGCCCGCTTCCCCGGTGTGCTCACCATCGCCGAAGAGTCCACCGCCTGGCCGGCGGTGTCGCGCCCGGTCGAGTTGGGCGGCTTGGGGTTTTCGATGAAGTGGAACATGGGCTGGATGAACGACAGCCTCGACTACATCGAGAAGGAGCCGGTCTATCGCAAATACCAGCACAATCAGCTGACCTTCAGCCAGATGTATGCATGGACTGAAAATTTCGTGTTGCCGCTGTCGCACGATGAAGTCGTGCACATGAAGAAGAGCCTGCTCGACAAAATGCCGGGCGATGTCTGGCAGCGCTTTGCCAACCTGCGTTTGTTCTACGCCTGGCAGTACGCGCATCCAGGAAAGAAGCTGTTATTCATGGGCAGCGAATTTGGCCAGTGGAACGAATGGAAAGAAGCGGGCCAACTCGACTGGAGCCTGCTCGATTTCCCGGCACACGATGGCCTGCGCGCCCTGCTGCGCGACCTCAATCATTTATATCGCAATGAGCCGGCGCTGCATGAGTTCGATTTCGATCCACGCGGGTTTCGCTGGATCGATTGCCACGACGCAGATCAATCCGTGCTGAGCCTGGTGCGGCAAGGGCAGCATGACGCCGACAAGCTGGTGATCCTGCTGAATTTCACCCCGGTTCCGCGTCATGGTTACCGGATTGGTGTGCCGCTGGCATCCGCCTGGCAGGAAGTGTTGAATACCGATTCGGAATTTTATGGTGGTGGAAACCTGGGCAATGGCCAACTGTTGCATCCGCAAAATCAGGCATGGATGGGCTTTGAACACTCAATCGAAGTCAGCTTGCCACCGCTGGGCGCCATTTTCCTTAAACCCCACGCATGAAAACCACCCTTTAAATAATAATTAAAAGTGAATTTAGCGGAGCAGTAAAAGAATAATGAAACGCGGTGCAATGAAAATTTTATTTGCGGCCAGCGAAGCCTATCCGCTGGTCAAAACCGGCGGCCTCGGCGATGTGCTCTACAGTCTGCCGCATGCCGTGCACGCGCGCGGAGCCGATGTTCGCCTGCTGCTGCCGGGTTATCGTGCGCTGCTGCGTCAACTTGAGCAGGTGCGTATTCTCGGCTGGATCGATGTGCGCGGCGCAGAGGGCATCATCAGCGCGCGCATTCTGGAAACGCGCCATCCCGATTATGCGTTCCCGCTGTGGGTGGTGGATTGCCCGCCCTTGTTCGACCGGCCAGGCAACCCTTACGTCAACGCCAACGGGCAGGACTGGCCGGACAATGCCGAACGCTACACGGTGTTTTCGCGCGTGGCCGCATTGCTTGCGGTCGACTCGCTGGATATCGGCTGGCAGCCTGCCGTGGTGCACGCCCACGACTGGCAGACCGGGCTGGTGGCAGCGTTTCTGGCCGACCAGCCCGTGCGGCCCAAAACCGTGTTCACCATCCACAATCTGGCTTACAGCGGCTATTTTTCGCATGGTGACTTTGTTCGCCTGCAACTGCCCCACCACTGGTGGTCGCCTGAAGGGGTCGAGTTTCATGGCGGCCTGTCCATGTTGAAGGCGGGCATTGTCTACGCCGACGCCATCACCACGGTGAGCCCAACCTACGCCGCCGAAATCTGCACGCCGGAATTCGGCTTCGGCCTGGATGGGCTGTTGCTGTCACGCAGGCACAAATTGCACGGCATTCTCAATGGCATCGATACGAATTTGTGGAATCCGCATACCGACCCGCGCTTGCCCGCACACTATTCGATGAGCCGAATCCTGCCCGGCAAGCGCCGCAACAAGCAGGCGCTGCTCGAACGTTTTTTGCCCAAGGTTGACGATGCCGCGTTGGGTGCACCGTTGCTGGGACTGGTGGGACGTCTGGTCGAGCAAAAGGGGATCGACTGGGTGTTGGCAGCGATTTCGGTGTTGCTGGCCGAAACCGATGTACGTTTCGTGCTGCTGGGTAGCGGCCAAGTGGCCTACGAGCAGAAACTCACGCGACTGGCCAAGCAGAACCCGGATCGGGTGTTCGTCGAAATTGGCTACGATGAATCGTTGGCGCACCTGATCGAGGCTGGCTCGGATATGTTCCTGATGCCGTCGCGCTTCGAGCCGTGCGGATTGAACCAGATGTACAGCCTGCGCTACGGCACTCCGCCCATCGTCTACAAAACGGGCGGACTCGCTGACACCGTAGTGGATGCAAACGAGTCCACGCTCGCCGACGCCAGCGCCAATGGGTTTGTGTTTGATACGCCTGATGCGGCAGCGTTTCTTGACGCCATTCGGCGTGCACTTGAACTTTATCGTCAACCCACCCAGTGGCGACGGCTGCAGCAAACCGGCATGCAGCAGTCGTTCGACTGGGCGGATAGCGCAGCACACTATCTTGCGCTGTATTCAGCGTGAATTTAGCGTGAATTCAGCGGATCAAACTTCGGGAACCATCATGCCAGATCAAACCATTACCCCGTCCAGTCAACCCATTCTGGAACCGTTGCCGGTGACTGCAGACGCGATCAAGCAGGACATCAAACAGTATCGGTATTATCACTTGGGGCGCATTTTCAAAGGCTGTCCGCCGGTCTACACCTATCGGGCGCTGGCCTGGACGTTGCGTGACCGCCTCATGTCGGACTGGATGAATACCTATGTCCGGCGCGACCAGCCGGGTACGCGGCGTGCATACTATTTATCGCTGGAGTTTCTGATTGGCCGCGCCTTGTCCAACCATGTGCTGAACCTGGATCTGGACAAGACGACCCGGGTGGCGGTGCAGGATTTTGGCCAGTCACTGGAAACCCTGGTGGAAGAAGAACCCGACGCTGGCTTGGGCAACGGTGGCTTGGGTCGACTGGCCGCTTGTTTCATGGACAGTTGCGCCACCCTGGATCTGCCGGTGATGGGTTACGGCATTCACTACGAATACGGCATGTTTCGCCAGCGCATCGAGAATGGCTACCAAAAAGAGGACACCGACCATTGGCTGCGCGATGGCAATCCGTGGGAAGTCGAGCGGGTGGAGTTTACCCAGCACGTCCAGTTTGGTGGCCGCACCGAGCACTTTCATGACAAGGAAGGGGTGCCCCATGCGCGCTGGGTCGACACCAACGATGTGCTGGCGATTCCCTACGACATGCCGATTTCGGGCTATCGCAACCATGTGGTGAATACGCTGCGCTTATGGAAATCAACTGCCACCGACGCATTCAATCTCGATGAATTCAATGCCGGCAGCTACACCGAGGCGGTGCAGGCAAAGAACCATGCCGAACACATCTCCATGGTGCTGTACCCCAATGACAGCAGCGAAAACGGCAAGGAACTGCGCCTGCGCCAGCAATATTTTCTCGCTTCGGCCAGCCTGAAAGATGCGCTGCGCCAGTGGAAGTCAACAGGCAATACCGATTTGTCCAAATTTGCCGAATACAATGTGTTTCAGATGAACGACACCCATCCCACGATCGCGGTGGCCGAACTGATGCGACTGCTGACGGATGACTACCGGCTGACCTGGGACCAATCCTGGGGGATCACCACCCAGTGCATGGCCTACACCAATCACACGCTGCTGCCCGAAGCGCTGGAGCGTTGGCCGGTTGCGCTGTTCGAGCGTTTGTTGCCGCGCTTGCTGGAGATCATCTACGAGATCAATGCCCATTTCCTGCGCGCTGTGTCGTTGAAATGGCCGGGCGATATCGAGCGCCAGCGTCGCATGTCGATTATCGAAGAAGGCGATGTGCGGCAGGTGCGGATGGCCTGGCTGGCGATCGTCGGCAGCTTTTCGGTCAATGGCGTGGCAGCCTTGCATTCGCAGCTGTTGAAAGATGGCTTGTTCCGTGATTTCTTTGATCTCTGGCCCGGCAAGTTCAACAACAAAACCAATGGCGTGACGCCGCGCCGCTGGGTCGCGCATGCCAACCCCGGCATGAGCGCGCTCATCACGCGCGAGATCGGCGATGACTGGGTGGCCGACTTGTCGCAACTCGAAAAACTCAAGCCGCTCGCAGTACTCAGCAACCAGGCCTTTCACGCCGACTGGCATGCGGCCAAACGGGACAACAAAGTGCGTCTGGCTGCGCTGGTCAAGGCAGAGTGTGGCGTCGAATTCAACCCCGATGCCCTGTTCGACGTGCAGGTCAAGCGCATCCACGAATACAAGCGGCAATTGCTCAATGTCCTGCACGTGATTCATTTGTACAGCCGCATCAAGAAAGGCCACATGCAGGGCTGGGCAGATCGCTGCGTGCTGATCGGCGGCAAGGCCGCACCGGGCTATGCGATGGCCAAGCGCATCATCAAACTGGTCAACAGCGTGGCTGATGTGGTGAACAACGACCCCGACGTGAACGGCCGGCTGAAAGTGGCCTTCCTGCCCAACTATCGGGTGTCGAGCATGGAAATTATCGCGCCGGCGACGGATTTGTCAGAGCAGATTTCCACCGCCGGCAAGGAAGCCTCGGGCACCGGCAACATGAAGTTCATGATGAACGGTGCGCTCACTATCGGTACTTACGATGGCGCCAATATCGAGATTCTCGACGCGGTGGGCGAGGAGAACTTTTTCCTGTTCGGGCTGCGCGCCGACGAGGTGGATACCCTGCGCGGCAATTACCAGCCGGAATCGTATGTGGCACAGGATCATGAGTTGCGTGACGTGATCGAGCTGATTGCCTCAGGGCACTTCAACCCGTGCGAACCCGGCATTTTCGACATGATTCTGGGCGCCATCCAGAGCCCAAACGACCCCTGGATGACGCTGGCCGATTTCCGCAGCTATGTCGATGCCCAACACCTAGTGTCGCTAGCTTGGCAGGATCAGGCGAACTGGACGCGCATGAGCATCCTTAATACCGCTTCATCCGGCTTTTTCTCGACCGACCGCACCATGGCCGAGTACAACCGCGACATCTGGAAACTTCGCCCAGCCTAGCCAGCCTGGGCTTGTGCCCAGCACCATCCGCCGGTTTGCCCGCCTGGTTGCGTCAGCAGGCGGGTCAACCGGTCGGGCGAGTCGCGCCAGCGTGGCTACACTTGCAGCATTAACCCGCACCGAACACATCATGCCCTTCTCCGCTCTCGGGCTCGTCCCCACTCTTGCTCACGCGGCTGCTGTACTGGGCTTTGCCGTGCCCACCCCCATCCAGCGCGCAGCCATTCCTGCTGTTCTCAGCGGGAAGGATGTTCTGGCCACCGCGCAAACCGGCTCCGGCAAAACCGCCGCTTTTGCCTTGCCCCTGCTGCAAGGCTTGCTCGCGGGCAAGCTGGCGACACCCGGCGGCACGCGTGCGCTCATTCTGGTGCCGACGCGTGAACTGGCCGCTCAGGTGGGCGACGTGCTGCAGCGCCTGGTGCAGGCACTGCCCCAGACGATTGCCCGACCCATAACCCAACCCATTGCCCAACCCATCAGGGTGGCAGTGGTGTTTGGCGGCGTGTCGATCAATCCGCAAATGATGGCGCTGCGTGGCGGAGCCGACGTGGTGGTCGCCACGCCCGGGCGCTTGCTGGATCTGCTGCAGCACAACGCCTTGACGCTTGCTGCGGTCGAATGTCTGGTGCTGGACGAAGCCGATCGCCTGCTCGACCTGGGATTTGCCGATGAACTGGCGCGCGTGTTGGCGCACTTGCCCGCGCGTCGGCAAAACCTGTTTTTCTCGGCCACGTTTCTGCCCGCAGTCCAGGCGCTGGCACAGGGGTTGCTCAAGGATCCCCAGCGGGTGGACGTCGAGTCTGAACCTGGCACAGCGCCCGTGATCGTGCAGCGGGTGATCCAGGTCGATGCCCCGCGCCGCACGCAGTTGCTGCGCCATTTGATTCTGACCAGCGGCTGGGAGCGCGTGCTCGTGTTCGTGGCCACGCAGTACGCCGCCGAACACGTGGCCGCCAAGCTGAACCGGGACGATGATCTTTTTGCCACCTCGTTTCACGGTGGTCTGAGCCAGGGCGCGCGCAAGCAGACGCTGGACGAATTCAAGGACAAACGCTGGGATGTGGTGGTGACGACCGATCTGGCCGCGCGCGGTATCGATATCGTACAGATGCCGGTGGTGGTGAATTATGACTTGCCGCGTTCAGCCGACGACTATGTTCACCGCATCGGTCGCACCGGCCGCGCGGGAGAAAGTGGCCTGGCCATCAGCCTGGTGAGCGCCGACACCGAAGCGCATTTCTGCTTGATCGAAAAACGCCTGCACCTGAAATTGTTGCGGGAACAGATTGAGGGCTTTGAGCCGGCTCAGCTTGAACCTACCCAAGCGGCCGCTATCGCCGGGCCCGGCAATGGCGGCATCAAGGGCAAGCGGCCCAGCAAGAAGGACAAATTAAAATTACGGGCGGCCGCGAAGGCCGCGGAGTCAACCTGAAAGGCTGACGGTATAAAAGCTCAGGCAGCCTGCACTGGAATCGCGTGGCGCGTGTCCAGAATGCAATTGTCGGCGTCTACATACACCAGTTCCGGCTCGAAGCGTGCCATCTCCAGTTCGTTGTACACCCCGTAGGTGGCGATGATGATGAGATCACCCGGATTGGCCTTGTGCGCAGCGGCGCCATTAATCGAAATTACGCCCGAGCCACGTTGCGCGCGAATCGCATACGTGGTGAAACGCTCACCATTGGTGATGTTGTAAAT
>JAABQE010000239.1 GCA_011391655.1 Hydrogenophilales bacterium | reverse complement strand
TGTATTAAGGTTGCTGCATGTATTAGGTGTCGTCGTCTGGGTGGGCGGCATGTTTTTCGCTTACATGGCCTTGCGCCCGGTGGCTGCCAGCGTGCTTGAGCCGCCGCTACGGTTGACCTTGTGGGCGGGCGTATTTGGCAAGTTCTTTCCTTGGGTATGGCTGTCGGTGGCGCTGATCCTGGCGACCGGCTTGCACCTGCTGATGAAACTGGGGGCGGCTACCCCGCATTACGCGCTGGCCATGCTGGTACTCGGCGTGGTGATGATGCTGTTGTTCGTCCATGTGTTTTTTGCGCCCTACAAAAAGCTCAAGCGCGCAGTCAGCGAGCAGAACTGGCCAGCCGGTGGCGCTGCCTTGGGGCAGATTCGCATGTTGATTGGAATCAATCTCAGCCTCGGGCTGCTGACGATTGCCATGGTGTTTGTCGGGCGTGCGCTGGCTGGCGCAGCTTAAGGCTCATCCTGCGCCGGAGCGGCCAGCAAGCGTTGCACGGTTTGCTGGATCGCTTCTCGCTGCGCTTCGCATTGCAGTTCGGCATGAAATAGCCCATCGCGATACAGATAGAGCGTGGGCAAATGAAAGATGCCGAAATAGCGTGCCACGCCAGTGGCTTCGCTGACATCAACTTCAAATAGCGCGCTGACCATTCCACCCAGCGTGCGTGGCAATAACTGTTTCCAGACGCGACATGAACCGCAGTTGGGTGCACTGAACAGCACCACCGCCACGCCAGCACTTGCGGCAAGGCGTGCATGAAACTCGCCCTCGACCAGACGTGAAAATCCCTCCGGAGTGAACGGTTGCGGGCTGGTAGAATCGCGGTTTTCCTCCTGGCTGTTTCTCATGTTGTTTCTTGAATTATTTGGCTACCTGGTGGTGATCCTGGTAGCGGCGGAAATCTTTGTCAACGCGCTCGAACATCTGGGCGAAAAACTCAAAATCTCGGAAGGCGTCACCGGCTCATTATTTGCCGCTGTTGGCACCGCCATGCCCGAAACCCTGGTGCCCTTGCTGGCGATTTTTGCCGGAACCGGCAATGCGCAAATGAGTGAAGAAATCGGCGTGGGCGCCATTCTGGGTGCGCCGTTGATGCTGTCTACCCTGTCTGTCTCTTTGATGGGACTGGCCGTATTGAGTAAACGGGGCATTCAGGGACATCTGACTCCCGAGCGCAGCGGCCTCAAGCGCGACCTCGATTTTTTCCTGATGGCGTTTGTCCTGGCGTTTGCGGCCATGTTCGTTCCCCACGGTGAGGGCTGGGTGCGGGCCGCCATCGCATTTGTCATGGTGCTGATTTATTTCGTCTACGTCATGGTCACCCTGCGTGCATCGAGCAAGCTGGTGTCAGAGGGCCATGCTACCGAAGCCGGATCGCCCATGTTGTTGACCCGCCTGGGCATGCCGCAAAACATGTTTTTCATTCTGCTGCAACTGGCGCTCGGTTTGGCCTTGCTGGTTATCGGCGCGAAGGGCTTCATTCATGGCGTCGAAGCGGCTGCGCCGATCATCGGCATTTCTGCGTTGTTGCTGTCGCTGTTGATTATTCCGATTGCGACCGAGCTGCCGGAAAAAGTGAATTCGATTTTGTGGATACGCAAGCACAAGGACACGCTGGCGTTTGGCAACATCACCGGCGCCATGGTGTTTCAGGGCACGCTGCTGCCCGCTATCGGCGTGTCGCTCACGCCGTGGGCGCCGCAGAAGGAAGTACTTCTGGGTGTGGTGGTCACCCTGGTTGCCGCATTCTGGTTGCGCTGGGCGGCATTGAATGGCGGCTTGCGCGTGTGGCATCTGTTTGTGAATTTCGCGCTGTATGTCGGCTATTTGACCGCTGTATTAGTCTGAATCGAGTGATGGCACACAAAAAAACGGCGGGGTAACCCGCCTTTTTTTGTGCCTGCTATCCATGCTCAAGCCGATTTTTCCGGAGGCGGTTCATTGCGAAATGGCGAGTCGAGTTCGTCCATGTAATGACTGAGGGCATCCGTTTCGCGCTCCAGAAAACGGTCGACCGCGTCGCGGAATTCGGCGTTTTCCAGCCAGTGCCAAGAATGCGTGGCAGTGGGGACGAGGCCACGTGCGAGTTTGTGTTCGCCTTGCGCGCCGCCTTCGAACACCTGCAACCCCTTGGCGATGGCGTATTCGATGCCTTGCTGATAGCAGGTTTCGAAATGCAGGCCGGGCACATATTCCAGCGTGCCCCAGTGGCGGCCGTACAGCCGCTGGCTGTCCTTGATGCAGAACGAGCAGGCGATCGGCTCGCTATGCCGGTCGGCGATGATGAGCACCAGGTTCTCGGGCATGGATGCGCGGATGGCGGCAAAGAACGCGCGGTTGAGGTGCGGGTCGCTGCGATGGCGGGCGTAGGTGTCGGCGTAGCAGCGATAGAAATGGACCCAGTCGGCGTCCGTGCTTTCCGCACCTTCGATCCAGCGGAAAGTGACGCCTGCGGCGGCGAGTTTCTTCCTTTCCTGGCGGATTTTCTTGCGCTTGTCGTGCGTCATCATGGCGAGGAACGCCTCGAAATCGGCGTAGCCCTTGTTGTGCCAGTGAAACTGGAACCCGCTGCGGTGCATCAGGGGCGTTGTCTGGAGCGCGGCGTGATCGGGCTCGGTGGGAAACAGGATGTGCAATGACGAACAATTCAGGTCCTGCATCAGCTTGAGCGCTGCCTGTATCAGCGTGCTGCGGTCAGCGTCGTTTCTGGCCAAGAGGCGTGCGCCGGGAACCGGGGAAAACGGCACGCAGCTCACCAGTTTGGGGTAGTAGTTAAGCCCATGACGGCGATATGCATCGGCCCACGCCCAGTCGAACACGAACTCGCCCCAGGAATGGTGCTTGATGTAGAGCGGCATCGCGGCGTCGATCTGGCCGTTGCGGAACAGCGCCAGGTGAACTGGCTCCCAGCCGATGTCGGAGCCGACGCATCCGGTTGCTTCCAGTGCGTGTAAAAACGCATGGCGCAGGAAAGGCGATTCACCTGCCAGCGAGTCCCAGGTCGCCGGATCGAGGTCGGCCATGTGCGGAATCACGCGAATGACCGTATCTGCGGCTTCCGCATCGGCGGGCTTTGCTTCAAAATGCACGTTTTGGCGAGCTTCCATCAAACATGAACCTGCACGAATACCAGGCCAAACAAATATTGCGATCGGGCAACATTACCACGCCGCGCGGCATCGCTGCGGCGAGCGCCGACGATGCCGTCAAGGCCGCAAGTGAACTGGGCGGCGCGGCTTGGGTGGTGAAGGCGCAGATCCATGCGGGCGGACGCGGCAAGGCCGGCGGCGTCAAGGTCGTGAAAAGCCTCGATGACGTACGCGAAATGGCGACGAGCCTGCTCGGCACGTTGCTGGTGACCAAGCAGAACGCTCCGGACGGCCAGCCGGTGAATCAGGTACTGGTGGAAGAAACCCTGCCGATTGCACGCGAGCTGTATCTGTCGCTGCTGGTGGATCGCGAAACCGAGCGTGTTGCCATCGTGGCTTCGGCGGCGGGCGGCATGGACATCGAGGAAGTTGCCCACGCCACGCCGGAAAAAGTCCTGACTGAAATCTGCGATCCGCTGCTGGGAGTGCAGGATTTCCAGTGCCGCGCACTGGCGTTTGCGCTGGAACTGACGGGCGATGCCTACAAGGATTTCTGCCGCCTGCTGCCGGCCTTGTATCGCGTGTTCATGGCCAACGATTTGAGCCTGCTCGAGATCAATCCCTTGATTGTCACCATGGACAACCGCGTGCTGCCGCTCGACTGCAAGATGAGCATTGATGACAATGCGCTATACCGCCGCAAGGCCCTGGCCGAGCTGCGCGACGACAGCCAGATCGACGCCAAGGAAGCCGCGGCTAACGCTGCCAATGTCAACTACGTCGCGCTCACCGGTAACATCGGCTGCATGGTCAACGGCGCTGGACTTGCGATGGCGACAATGGATCTGATCCAGCTGGAAGGCGGCACGCCGGCGAATTTTCTGGATGTCGGCGGCGGCGCTACTCCGGAGACCGTGGCGCAGGGTTTCAAGATCATTCTGCTCGACCCCAATGTGCGCGCCGTGCTCATCAATATTTTTGGCGGCATCGTGCGCTGCGATGTCATCGCCGAAGGCATCATTCAGGCCGTCAAGGAGGTTGGGGTGAAAGTGCCGGTGATCGTGCGGCTGGAAGGCACCAATGCCGAACTGGGCCGCACACTGCTGGCTGAATCAGGCTTGGCGATCCTTGCCGCCGAAAGTCTCACCCAGGCGGCGAAGCTCGCCGTGGAGAAAGCGCAATGAGCATCCTCATCAACCAACACACCAAAGTGATTTGCCAGGGCTTTACCGGCAAGCAGGGCAGCTTTCATTCCGAACAGGCGATTGCCTACGGCACCCGGATGGTCGGCGGTGTGACGCCGGGCAAGGGTGGCCAGACGCATCTGAGCCTGCCGGTGTTCAACACCGTGCGGGATGCCGTACGCCAGACCGGCGCGCAGGCGACGATGATTTATGTGCCGGCAGTATTCGCGGCCGACTCTATCCTCGAAGCAGCAGACGCGGGCATCGAAGTCATCGTCTGCATCACCGAAGGCATTCCGGTGCTGGACATGCTGAACGTGAAAGCCGCCTTGCGTGCCAACGGCGCCAAGCTGATCGGCCCCAACTGCCCCGGCATCATCACTTCGGGCGAATGCAAGATCGGCATCATGCCCGGCGTGATTCACCAAAAAGGCAGGATCGGCATCGTCTCGCGCTCGGGCACGCTCACCTACGAAGCGGTCTACCAGACCACCCAACTCGGGTTGGGGCAGTCGACCTGTGTCGGCATCGGCGGCGACCCGATCAAGGGACTGGATTTCATTGATTGCCTGCAGATGTTCGAGGCCGACCCGCAAACCGAAGCGGTCATTATGGTGGGCGAAATCGGTGGAAGCCGCGAAGAAGAAGCCGCTGAATTCATTCGCTCCAATATGAAAAAACCCGTCGCCGCCTACATAGCCGGGCGCACTGCACCCAAAGGCAAGCGCATGGGCCACGCCGGCGCGATCATCGCGGGTGGCGCAGGCACAGCGGATGCAAAAATCCGTGCGCTCGAAGCCGCAGGTGTGGTTGTCGCGCAAAGCCCGGCCGGGCTGGGCGAGGCCGTGCAGGCCGCGCTTGCGGCATGCTGAAGCGCACTCCATGAAGCTAGGCATCGCGCAACTGAATCTCACCGTCGGCGACATCGCGGGCAACACGGCACAACTGCTCGCCGCCGCGAACGAGGCGCATGCGGCGGGTGCGGCCTTGCTGCTGACGCCGGAAATGTCGATCTGCGGCTATCCGGCTGAAGATCTGGTACTGCGGGCGGATTTTTGCGCGGCGTGCGAGGCGGCACTGAATCAAATTGCTGCGGATGCGCCGCCCGAGCTCGCGTTGATCGTCGGTTATCCCGAGCGCAGCGACAATGGATTGTTTAATGCCGTGGCGCTGCTTCGCGGCGGCAAGATCGAAACGGTGTACCGCAAACATCATCTGCCGAATCACTCGGTGTTCGACGAGCAGCGCGTGTTTCACAGCGATGACGAGCCCTGCGTGTTTGCCTGTGGCGGATTGAACTTTGGCATCAATATCTGCGGCGATATCTGGGAGCCCGGGCCGGCGAAATGGGCAAAGGAGGCCGGCGCGGACTGGCTGCTGGTACCGAACGCTTCGCCGTTTCATCTCAACAAGGAACATCAGCGTTTTGCCGTGGCGCGCGACCGGATCGTCGAGTCGGGGTTGCCGATCGTTTACGCCAATCTGGTTGGCGGTCAGGACGAACTGATTTTTGATGGCGCCTCGTTTGCCATGAATGCGGCAGGCGAGGTGGTAGCGCAGTGCCCGGCCTGGCAGGGCGGGTTGTTTTATTTCGACATTGCCGGCGACAGCTGCAGTGGGCCGCAGCATGTTCTGCAGGATGAGGATGCAGCCGTTTACGATGCGCTGGTGCTGGCGGTGCGCGACTACAGCACCAAGAATAATTTTAAGGGCGCGCACCTGGGCTTGTCGGGTGGCATCGATTCAGCCCTGACGCTGGCTATTGCAGTCGATGCGCTGGGCGCAGACATGGTGCATGCGGTGATGATGCCGTCGGATTACACCGCCAGCATCAGTATCGAGGATTCGCGCGACATGGTGCAGCGGCTCGGTGTACGCTATTCCGAAATTGCCATCAAGCCGGTGTTCGACGCTTTTTTGGCGCAACTGGCGGGCGAGTTTGCGGGGCGGGCGACCGACACCACCGAAGAAAACCTGCAGGCCAGAACCCGTGGCACCTTGCTGATGGCGCTGTCCAACAAGTTCGGTACGCTGGTGTTGACCACCGGCAACAAGAGCGAAATGGCAACCGGTTATGCGACCTTGTACGGCGACATGGCGGGCGGCTTTGCGGTGCTGAAGGACGTGGCGAAAACGCGGGTGTTCCGTTTGGCCAACTATCGTAATGGTTTGTCCGGGGTGATTCCGCAACGCATTATCGACCGTCCGCCGTCGGCGGAATTGCGCCCCGACCAGACCGATCAGGACAGCCTGCCGCCGTATGAAGTACTGGATGCGATACTGGCAGCCTATGTCGAGCGTGATCTGTCGGCACCCGACATCGTCGCGCTGGGTTTCGATGCCGCCATCGTGCGCAAGGTCATCCGCCTGGTTGACCTGGCCGAATACAAGCGACGCCAGGCAGCGCCCGGACCGCGCATCACCCCACGCAATTTTGGCAAAGACCGCCGCTACCCCATTACCTCGAAATATCGACCCGAAGGAGCGTTACCGTGAAAAAAATAGAAGCCATCATCAAGCCGTTCAAACTGGACGAAGTGCGCGAAGCGCTGTCTGAAATTGGCGTAACGGGTCTCACCGTCACTGAAGTCAAAGGCTTTGGCCGGCAAAAAGGCCATACCGAGCTTTATCGTGGCGCGGAATATGTGGTGGATTTTCTGCCCAAGGTGAAGCTGGAAATCGTCATCGCCGACAGCCTGCTCGACCGCGCGATGGAAGCGATCATCGCTGCCGCGCGTACCGGCAAGATCGGCGACGGCAAGATTTTTGTCAGCAACATGGAGCAGGTGGTGCGGATACGCACCGGTGAATCGGGCGAAACGGCGGTGTAAACCGTCGCCGACGTTAACTTACCAGAGGCTGTACCAGGGACGGCCTTGAAGATCGACGCCCTTGGCGTATTTGCTGTTGGGGAAGTTGAGTTCCATCACGCGCAAGGTGTCGTCGCGCAAGCCCGTGAGCAGCAGTTTGTCGTAGGACACCACCATGATCGCCAGCGCTTCTTCCAGCGCGGGTGCATCAGGATAGTTTTTCACAACTTCGCGGGCGCGGTTGGCCGAAGCCACCCAGGCTTCGCGCTTCATATAGTATTTGGCCACGTGGACTTCATTGCTGGCCAGGGCATTGAGCAGATATTTCATGCGTGCCATTGAGTCCGGCGCATATTTGCTGTCAGGAAAGCGGGTGACCAGCTCCTTGAATGACAGGAAGGCATCTCGCGCAGCCTGGGGGTCGCGCTCGCTCATGTCCTGTTCAACCAGATTGCCCAGTATGCCTAGATCTTCATTAAAATTCGCCAAACCCTTTAGATAGTAGGCGTAATCGACGTTAGGGTGATTGGGGTGCAGCTTGATGAAGCGGTCGCACGCGGCAATGGCGGAAATCGGCTCATTGTCCTTGTAATAAGCGTAGGCGACCTCCAGCTGTGCCTGCTGCGCATAGCGGCCAAATGGGTAGCGCGACTCCAGGGTCTCGAATAGTTTGACAGCACGCTCATAGTTGCCATCATTGAGATTATCCTTGGCCTCGGCATAGAGCTTTTGAGCCGACCAGCCCGACGTTTCATCCTTGACCTCGGGCAACAGGCCGCAGCCACCCAAAGTAAGCGTCACGGCGAGCAACAAGCTGCCGAGCGCCCGATTGAATGTAGTAGAACAGGGTAAATGTTGCTTAAGCATGGAAAAAGACACAGAAAATTCGTCTGACGATTATAAGGGATTAAGTGAAGACAGCGTTCGCGAGCTGGTGATCCCGAACGAACAGGGCGGTCAGCGTCTGGACCAGGCACTGTCTGCCTTGTTGCCGGAGTTTTCACGTAACCGCATCCAGAACTGGATTCGCGCCCGCAAGATTGCCGTGGACGACGCCTTCCCTACGACCAAGATGAAAGTTTTTGGCGGCGAGGCGGTGCGAGTCGAGATCGACGTTGACCCTAACGCCACACCCGATGCGCCGGAAGCCATTCCGCTTGATATCGTGCACCAGGACCCGATGCTGCTGGTGGTGAATAAACCGGTTGGTCTGGTGGTGCATCCCGGCAGCGGCAACCGCAACGGCACGCTGCTCAACGCGCTGCTGCACTGGGTGCCACAGGTGGCCGAATTGCCACGAGCAGGCATCGTGCACCGGCTGGACAAGGACACCTCGGGGCTGCTGGTTGTCGCCAAAACCCTGAAATCGCATACCGATCTGGTGCGCCAGTTGCAGGCGCGCACGGTCAAACGTGAATATCTCGCGCTGGTGTATGGCGAGGTTGATCACGATGGCACGGTCGATGAACCGCTGGCGCGCGATCCGCACAACCGCACCAAGCGCTGCGTGCACAGCATGGGCAAACAGGCGATCACGCACTATGAAGTGGTTGAACGTTTCCCCTCTGGCGTCACCTTGTTGCGTTGCAAACTGGAAACCGGGCGCACGCATCAAATCCGGGTACACATGCAACACATCGGCCATCCGTTGGTGGGCGACGATATTTATAGCGCCAGTCGCCGCAGCCACCACAAAATTCGCTTTCCACGTCAGGCGCTGCATGCCGAAAAGCTGGGGCTGCTTCATCCGCTGTTTCACGATTTTGTGCAGTGGGAATGCCCCTTGCCAGCCGATTTCCAATCGCTGCTCGATGCCTTGCGTGACGATACCGTTTGGGGCGGCTGATTGCCTGCTCCTGTCTGAATGATCTTTCCTGACTGGCCTGCACCGTCCCACGTTAAAAGCTTGATGACTACCCGCGACAGCGGGGTCAGTGGTGCGCCATGGGCCAGCCTGAATCTGGGCGATCATGTAGGTGATGACCCCGCGCATGTTGCAGCCAACCGTGCACGCCTGCGTCAGCAGGTGCCGTCCGAGCCGGGATGGTTGCAACAGGTGCATAGCGCGACGGTGGTCGAAACCTGCGTGGGCGTGCCTGAAGCCGACGCTTCGTTTACCCGGCAAGCGGGAACCGTCAGCGCTGTTCTTACCGCCGATTGCCTGCCGGTGCTGTTTTGCGACCGCGCAGGTAGCGTCGTTGCGACTGCGCACGCAGGCTGGCGCGGACTGGCGGGCGGGGTGCTGGAGGCGACCGTGGCTGCAATGAATGTGCCGCCGGACCAAGTGCTGGCCTGGATGGGGCCTGCGATAGGCCCGCAGGCGTTTGAGGTGGGCTTTGAGGTGCTGCAGACGTTTGTTGCGCAGCATCCGGAGGCCGCTGCGGCTTTCATCCCGCACGCACCTGACAAGTGGCTGGCCGACATTTATCAACTGGCGCGGATCCGCCTGAACGCGATCGGCGTGCAGGCGGTTTACGGCGGCGGGCGCTGCACCTTCAAGGAAGCAGACAGCTTCTTTTCCTACCGACGTGATGGCGTGACCGGGCGCATGGCCTCGCTGATCTGGCTGGAATAACCGCTAGAAATCCTGCCGCACGCGGAGATAACGCGGAAAGCGTGGCAAGCCATTTTTCGTCAGATGCTGATAACGGTAGGTAATGCGCGTGCCAACGGGCGGCGGCTGGCGGCGCAACGCGTCGGACAGGCCGCTGCCGATGCGGAAGCGCTGGCCGTCCGGCATGGCCATCTCCAGCGCACCGGTCATGCCCTGATATTTTCCTTTGCCCGGTACATAGCCGACCACCACCGCTTCGGCGTCCTGCCAGGGCTTCAGCTTCAGCAGCGCATCGCTGCGGCCCGTGAGATAGGGCGCGTCGGCGCGGTGCAGCATCAGGCCTTCGCCGCCCGCCTTGATCACGCTGTCGAGCCGGCGCATCAATTCAACGCGGTCGGTCACGCGGAATTGTTCAACGGCCTGCAGCCAGGGCACGCCAGCTTGGGCAACCAGCGCGTTCATTTGCTGGATGCGCGCGCTGAAATCACCGGTCGCGCCAGGCAACTCAAATACCAGATACCGCACCTGCCGCCATTCAGCATCCACCGGGGCGAACTTTCTGACTGTGCCCGACAGCGCGTCGAATCCGTCGCGGGCGATCCACAGTTCGCCGTCCAGCGGTGTGACAGGGAAGTTTGCAGTGAACCATGCGGGTGCGGGTACCAGGCCGCCGCCGCGAAAGCGCAGCGTTCTGCCGTCCCATTGCGCACGTACGCCGTCGAATTTTTCGCTCACCCAGTAATGGCTCAGATCTGTGTGTTCGGCGTAGACCTCGGCCAGCAGCATGGCTGGAGCAGCTGGCGGCGTGCCGGCCCACGCGGCGTGAGCCGCCAGCAGCA
>JAABQE010000238.1 GCA_011391655.1 Hydrogenophilales bacterium | reverse complement strand
CGCTTTCTGGCAGCGCCTGCGCGACCAGTCGACGCCCTTTTTCGAACCGCGCCCCGCCACATCGAATCAAAGCCTGTGGCGACTGGCAGTCAAACCCACCACGCCCCCGCTCAAGCTGGGTGACGCGCAGTGGATCGAGTGGGGCGGCGCGGTGCGCTGGCTGGTGAGCGACCTGCCCGCCGCCGCGCTGTTCGAGGCGGCCAAAAGCTGCGGCGGCCATGCCACCCTGTTCCGCGGCAAGGCCGCGGCCAGCGGCGTGTTCAGCCCGCTCACACCCGCGCTGCATACGCTGCATCGCAACCTCAAGCAGCGCTTCGACCCCAAGGGCATCCTCAATCGTGGGCGGCTGTACCCGGATTTCTGACCTGCGCCAGTCCTGATCATGCAAACGACGCTCGCCGATAACTTTCGCAACACCCCCGAGGGCGACCTCGCCGAACGCATTCTGCGCAGCTGCGTGCATTGCGGATTCTGTCTCGCCACCTGCCCCACCTATCAGCTGCTCGGCAACGAACTCGATTCGCCGCGCGGCCGTATTTACCTGATCAAGCAGGTGTTCGAAGGCGCCACGCCGACCGCCAAAACCCAGCTCCATCTCGATCGCTGCCTCACCTGCCGCAACTGCGAAACCACCTGCCCGTCGGGCGTGGAATACGGCAAGTTGATCGACATCGGCCGCGCGCTGGTGGAGCAAACCGTTGGCCGCGGCGTGCGCGAAACCGCCACCCGCGCCGCGCTCAAAACTGGCCTGCTGTCGCCGACGCTGTTCAACAGCGCGCTCAAGCTCGGCCAGAGCGTGCGCGGCGTGATGCCGGATTTCCTGCGCAACAAGATCCCCGCGTCCGAGGCCGCCGGCGAGTGGCCCATGCCGCGCCATGAACGCAAAATGCTGGTGTTGCAAGGCTGCGTGCAGCCCGGTCTCAAGCCCAACATCAACGCCGCCACCGCGCGCGTGCTCGACCGCATCGGCATCTCGCTGATCGCTGCCGACAAGGCGGGCTGCTGCGGCGCGGTCGCGCATCATCTCAATGACCATGACGACGGTCTGAACGCCATGCGCCGTAACATCGACGCCTGGCTTCCGCATCTTGACGCAGGCGTCGAAGCCATCGTGATGACCGCTTCCGGCTGCGGCGTGATGGTGAAGGATTACGGCTGGCAACTGCGCGACGACCCGGCGTATGCGGACAAAGCTGCCCGCGTATCCGCCGCCACAAAAGACATTTCCGAAATCCTGATGGCTGAACGCGAAGCGCTCAAACCGCTGACCGCTAACCGCTCACCGCTTGCCAGGAGAATCGCCTACCACCCCCCTTGCACCCTGCAACATGGGCAAAAACTCAGCGGCGGGGTCGAGGCCCTACTCACCCAGGCCGGATTCGAGCTCACCGCAGTGGCAGAAAAAAACCTCTGCTGCGGTTCGGCCGGCACCTATTCGATCCTGCAGCCTGAGATCGCCGGCCAGCTCAAAACCCGCAAGCTCGGCCATCTGCAGGCGGGTGCGCCGGAGCTGATCGTTACCGCCAACATCGGCTGCCTGACGCATCTGCAATCGGGCACGGCCATTCCGGTGTGGCACTGGATCGAGGTGCTTGATGCGGTGCTGGTTAGCCCGCCGCCTTAAGGTTTTTGTAAATCCTGCGTCTGGTTGAAATTGGCGAAGCAGGCGCTGTCGAACAACACGGTTGTCGAATCCAGCCCCGCCTGCCAGTGCCGCACGGCACGTTCACCGCATGCCAGAAATGCAGCCAAGTTGTCGCGCTGGTCGGTGCGCACGATGAAGCAGCTGTGGTGGATGCGGGTGGTGTCTGCCGCCACCGCCAGCGGCACGTTTTGGTGAAGCGCTGCATCGAGCAGGCGCGCAGCGAGGTCGGGTGGCAGGTGCGGGGTGTCACACGGCACCACCAGCAACCAGTCGGCTTGCACGGCATCGAGCGCGGCCAGCACGCCGGCCAGCGGGCCAGGATAATTGGGCAGGGTATCGGGCAACACGCGATAGCCGTAGGCGGCGTAGCGGTCGAGATTGCGGTTGGCGCTGATGACGAGTTGATCGACTTGCGGCGCCAGTGCGTCGAGCGCCCACTCGATCAGCGGGCGGGCCTGATAATCGACCAGCCCTTTGTCGGCGCCGCCCATGCGTCGCCCCAAGCCGCCCGCCAGAATGACGGCAGCGACCGGGGCGGTGGCCGGGTTGTCAGCGCCGGGCATACAGGTGAAAACGGTCGGAGCGGTCGCCGGGGCGTGCACCGTCCCATTGCTTGACCCAGCCGGGCGGCGCGTGTGGCACCGGCTCGCGACGGCGGGTTTCCATCAGGAGCCAGTTGCAGCGTGCGTCGTCGGGAGAAAAGCGGCGGCCGCTGTGATACGCCAGCAACAGGCGTTGCTGGTCGCGCACCCGATAGGTCTGGATGCATTCGGTGGGCGGCACCTGTGTGACCAGTTGCTGGCTCACGCTGGCATAGCTGAGGCGGCGATCGAGCGGCGCCTGGAACAGGCTCATCAGCAACACCCAGATGAAGGTCATGCTGATCGTCCACACCAGAATGGGGCGCAGCGGCGAGCGCGGCAAGCGCGCCAGAATGCCGATCCACAGCAGGGTGACAATCACGCCCAGCACCAGCGCCCAGGGGCGCAGTTCGCCGACGTGCAGCATACCGAATTTGGTAAGCCGTGCGGCCAGTCGCGCCGGGGTGCCGAGGTCGTGCGCGCTCCAGTACACCCAAAATATCAGCGCCACGAAGCCGAACAGCATGACGCTGAACCACAGCAGGGCATATGCCGCGCCGCGCCGCAGGCTGAACAGTCCGGCTGCGCCCAGCAAGGCCAGGGGCAACAGCAAAATGAGTCCTTGTTCTTCGCCGGGATGGGTGTCGAAGGCATACAGGATGAGCAGGCCGAGCAGCACGCCTGTCGGCAGCACGATGCCCGGCGTGCGCCACTGGCGACGGCTTCGGTACAGCGCCCACAGTGCCAGCGGCCAGGCAGGCCAGGCATACCAGCCAAGAATGCCGGGGTAGTAGGCGGGTTGCCGTGCGGTGTCGCCCAACCAGCGCTGCAGGTTGAATGCACGCACGAACGGAATCGATTGGGTGGTGAGATAGGCCAGCCACAGCGCACTGGCGGCCAGCGCAATCAGGGTGCCCCAGATCAGCGTGCGCCGCGCTGCCGGGGTGCGGTAATCCGCCAGCAGCAGCGGCAACAGCCATGCCAGCAACAGGAGCAAGGCCGCTTCGGCCGCACCGCCCGCGAGCAGCATCAGCACCGCGCCGACTCCCAGTGCCCAGCCGCCGCGCTTGGCTTGCGGCATGCGCGCGATGCCGTACAGCATCGCGGCGGCAGCGGCGAACTGCGCTGTCGCCGCGTTGAGTTCATGACCGCGCACCAGCAGCCCGATGCACCCGAGCAAGGTGAGTGCGGCCGCCCACCCGGCTTCTGCGCTATACAGCACCCGTGCGCTGCGCGCGATGAAGAACAGCGCCAATGCGACAAACATGCCGGAGGCCAGCCGTGCCCCGTCTGCCAGCGGCAGGAAGGACGAGGTCAGCCAGGCGGTCGTACTGGCCACCCAGTAATACAGGGGCGGCGTCGCCGCTACCGTCTGCGGCGCGATGTCGTTGTGCAGCAGCAGCCACAGGTGCACAAAGTGTTCGCCGTCACCGCCTTTCCACGGCGCGTGTCCGATCAGGCCGGGCAGCAACCAGGCGGCACAGAGCAGCAATAGTCCAAGCTGCGGCAGGGAAAGCGCGCGTTTATTGAACAATTTTGAGGCGCTGCCCCGACGTGGGTTCGCCGGCAGGATACAAATCGTTGAGCAGGCGCAGCTGGGTTTCGGCGTCGTGAGTCAACGGCGAGGTTTTGGCCAGAGCCGCCATCGTCGTGCCGGGTTTGGCGGTGACCACTTTCAGCACATAAGGCCGCGCCGCCAGCCGTTCTGCCGGCGTGATCGCATGGAAACTGTTGATCACGCCGCGCAAGGTGGCGCGTTCACGGTCGTACGTCGGCTTGTCCCTGGCCATCCCGGCAATCAGATATTGCGTGCCATTGAATACCACGGTCGCCACTACCACCGGCTTGCCCTGCTGCGTGCCCGCTGCGAACGCGGCCGGATAGCCGCTGAGCTTGCCGCTGTCGTAGCGCGCACCAGCATCCAGCTTGAGTCCGTTTTGCAGCGTTTCCAGCGGATTGTCGTTCTTGGGCCCCTGCTGCAATTCAACCAGGGCATCGCCTTGTGGGCTCCGTGCCAGCACGCGATCGGGGCGGTTCGCCACTTTCCAGTCAGGCGGGAACTGGATCGCCAATCCCAGCGTGTCGTGTAGCAATAAATTGTTGCGGATGACGCCCTGCGCCGGGCTGTCGCCAAAATACACGCCCTCCATTTGTTGCAGGTATTCATCGCGGCCTTCGCGCGGGTTGGCGACGGTGTATTGATTGGCCTCGCCGACCACTTGTTTGAGCCGCGCGTCATTGCTCGGATGGGTGTCGAAGGTGCCGTGGTAGCTGCGCGGCTGGCGGCCGTCGCGCTTGGCCTGTTCGGCGGCAAACAGCTCCTGGTTTTTCAGCACGCCGATCACCTCGATCATCGCCTGCGGGTTGTAGCCCGCTTTCGCCAGATATTGCGCACCCAGACGGTCGGATTCCAGTTCGTGCTCGCGGCCGTAACCGGCTGTCCACGCCTGTGTCAGCGATTGCATCAAGCTGGCGCCCGCCTGATTGTTCATCCCCGGCACCAGAATCGAGCCGAGCACCGCGCCCAGTCCGGCAGCCGTCGAGGCGCTCTGCTGGCGCACGCCGTGGCGCGCGGTGACGTGGCCGATCTCGTGCCCTACCACGCCGGCCAGTTCGGCTTCGGAATTGAGGTAGGCCATGAGCCCGCGCGTGATGTAGACGTAGCCGCCGGGCAGGGCGAAGGCGTTGACGTCAGGGCTGTCGACCACGGTGAAATGCCATTGCAGATTCGGCCGGTGACTCTGCTTCGCCAACTTCTGGCCAACGTCGTTCACATAGGCCTGCAAGCCTGGATTGTCGAGCGCTGCGTACTCGGCCAGCACGTCTTGGTGCGCCTGCGCGCCCATCTGGATTTCCTGCTGCTCGGACATCAGCACGAAATCGCTGCCGCCGCTCACCGGATTTTGCGCGCAGTGCGTGAGCGATAGCGCGCCCAGCGCGATGATGGCAATACGGTTAACAAGGGGAAGGGGCACGTGAATCTATCCTGGAATGCAGCCTGTGCATGATACCGCTCAAGGCGCGCCACCATCCAGCCCCTATGCGCAAAATGCGGTCGTCTTGATGGGTGAGCGATGATGGGTGCAGGAACGCAAAAAGCGGCCGAAGCCGCTTTTTGACTGCATCGTACAGACTGCTTACTTCATGCCATAACGCTGGCGGAATTTCTCAATGCGGCCAGCGGTGTCGACGATCTTCTGCTTGCCGGTATAGAACGGATGGCAGGACGAGCACACTTCGACGTGCAACTGTTCTTTACCCAGCGTGGAACGGGTTACAAACGCGTTGCCACACGAACAGGTGATGGCTACTTCTTTGTAATTGGGATGAATGCCGGATTTCATGGCAATTCCTTCAATAGGTTGAATTCGGAGAACGCGAGAGTATATCGAAACTGCTGGATAGAATCAAGCCATGCCGCAGCACTCGATTATGGGAGGCTCTACGTCCCGCAAGCAGTCGGGTTGCGGGCGAATACTGGTTTAAGATTGCGCCGCTCTTTGCCCCTGATCAGGACGCTTTCGCCATGACCGAGAATCTTCCTTCCGACGCGCTGGTTTTGTTTGGCGCCACCGGCGACCTGTCCCGGCGCAAGATCTTCCCCGCCCTGTACGACATGTTGAGACACGGCCGCACGCTGCCGCCCATTTTCTGTGTGGCGCACTCGCCGGGCTGGGGGATCGAGGAGCTGCGCGCCCACGCGCACGAGGGCATCACCCGGTTTGGCGGCAGCGGGATGGACGAATCGGTGTTCCGCAATCTGGTGAGCTTGCTGACGTATATCAATGGCGACTATGAAGATGCTGCGACGTACGACGAGTTGCGCCGCGCGCTGGACGGGCGCAGCCGCCCGCTGCATTACTTCGCGATTCCGCCGTCGATGTTTCCCGTCGTGGTGCGTGGCCTGGCGGCAGCCGGTTGCACCCAGGATGCACGCGTGGTGGTCGAAAAACCCTTCGGCCGTGATCTGGAGACGGCGCGCGCGCTCAATGCCACGTTGCATGAAGCTTTGCCGGAATCCAGCATCTTCCGGATCGACCACTACCTCGGCAAGGAGGCGGTGCAAAACATCATCTATTTCCGTTTCGCCAACTCGTTCCTCGAACCGATCTGGAACCGCAACCATATCCGCCAGGTGCAGATCACCATGGCGGAAGACTTCGGGGTGGCGGGACGCGGGCGCTTCTACGATTCGGTCGGCGCCATCCGCGACGTGCTGCAAAACCATTTGCTGCAGATTCTGGCGCTGCTCGCCATGGAGCCGCCGCTCGGCACCAGCGCCGAGGCCATCCGCGACGAGCAGGCCAAATTGCTCAAGGCCATCCGTCCGCTGGCGCCCGGCGATATCGTGCGCGGGCAGTACGAAGGCTATAGACAAGAAGAAGGGGTGGCACACGGCTCGGATACCGAGACCTTTGTCGCCGCGCGTTTCTTTGTGGATAGCTGGCGCTGGGCCGGCGTGCCTTTCATCATTCGTACCGGCAAGAGCCTGCCGGTAACCACCACCGAGATCCGCGCCGAGTTCCAATTGCCGCCGCAGCGGGTGTTTTCCCTGTCGGAAGCCGGCCCCCTTGCCACCAACTACCTGCGCATGCGGGTGTCTCCCACTGTGTCGATTGCGCTGGGCGCGCGCACCAAGAACGCCGGGGATCGCATGGTGGGGCGGCCGGTGGAGCTGTATGTCTGCAATAACCACCCGGACGAGATGAGCGCCTACGAGCGTTTGCTGGGCGATGCGCTGGACGGCGAAGCGATGTTGTTCGCGCGGCAGGACGCGGTGGAAGCGGCCTGGCGGATCGTCGAGCCGGTGCTGTCGCATCGCGATCCGGCCTGCACCTACGAAGTGGGCACCTGGGGACCACAAGAGGCCGATCTGCTGCTGGCCGGCGGGCGTTGGCACAACCCGCGTCCGCCCCAGAGTTGATTCAGCCGGGTTGATGCCCGGTTAAATCAAGCCAGGTTCACCCCGAGCCAGGCGCCGATGAAATACGTCGCCAGCCCCGCCGCACCGCCGATACCCAGCATGCGCAGGCCGCTCAGAACGGCATGGCGGCCGGTGAACAGGCTCATGCTGGCGCCGACCAGGAACAGACCGAGCGCGGTGAGGCTGATCGACGTGACCAGCGCATGGCTGTGGCCGAGCAGGAAGGGCAGCAGCGGCAAGGCGGCCCCAAAGGTGAAGGCCGAAAACGATGAGATCGCAGCCACCCACGGCGAGCCGAGATCATCCGGATTGAGGCCGAGTTCTTCGCGCGCCAGCGTGTCGAGCGCGCGTTCGGGATCTTCCATCAACTTGTCGGCCACCCGTCGCGCCTCCTCCGGGCTGATGCCCTTGGCGGCGTAAATCAGCGCCAGCTCGGCGGCTTCCTCGTCCGGGTACTTTTCCAGCTCGTCGCGTTCCAGACCGATCTGGTATTCAAACATTTCGCGTTGCGATCGCACCGAAATATATTCGCCCGCCGCCATTGAAAAGGCGCCCGCCAGCAAACCGGCCACGCCGGTCAGCACGATGATCGAAGGCTCGGGCGACGCGCCCGCCACACCAAAAATCAGTGCGGCATTCGATACCAGGCCGTCGTTGACGCCGAACACCCCGGCGCGCAGGGCGTTGCCGCTGGCACCGCTGCGGTGACGCTTGCCGATGTCGTCGCGATGCATCGGCGTCGGGTGGGGCGGATTTTGTGTGTACAGCACCATACCGCGCACCTTCATCGCCGCCAGCACGCTGCGCATGGCGCGTGGCTTGAACACCCGCGTCATGCCTGCGACGACGCGGGTGCGCAGATCGGGGTGAAAGGGCGCGGGTACGGGGTCGCCGCGTTGTGTGATGGCGGCGAGCCAGATATCGGCCTGGTCCTCGGCAGCTTGCGCCAGCTCAATGAACAGCGCGGCGCGTGGGGTGCCGCGTTCGCATTCGGCGACCACCCGGTAGAGCCAGGCCGAGCGTTTCTCTTCCTGCCACGATTCGAATGGATCGCTCATGCGGCCCCCCTGCGGTATTGAATGGCCTCGGCCAGATGCGTCGTAGTGATGGCATCGCTGCCCGCCAGATCGGCCACGCTGCGTGCCAGTTTGAGCACGCGGTGATACGCGCGCGCCGACAGGTTCAGGCGTGTGATCGCCTGCTTGAGCAGGGTTTCACCCGCCGTGTCCAGCTTGCAAAACCGGTCAACTTCCTGGGTGCCGAGCGCGGCGTTGGGCTTGCCCTGGCGTGCCAGTTGTCGCGCGCGTGCCGCTTCGACCCGCGTTCGGATGTCTGCGCTGGATTCGCCTGCGGCAGCCGTCATCAATTCGTCCTGCGTCAATGCCGGTACGCTGATCTGGATGTCGATGCGATCCAGCAAGGGTCCGGAGATGCGTGCGCGATAGCGAGCAATCTGGTCCGGGGTATCGCGGCAGGCTTGGGTGGGATGGCCCAGATAGCCGCAGGGGCAGGGGTTCATCGCAGCGATGAGTTGAAACCGTGCCGGGAAATCGGCTTGCCGCGCCGCGCGCGAAATCGTGATGCGGCCGGTTTCCAGCGGCTCGCGCAGCACTTCGAGCACCTGCCGCGAGAATTCTGGCAGCTCGTCGAGAAACAGCACCCCGTGATGCGCCAGCGAAATTTCGCCCGGGCGCGGATTGCCGCCGCCGCCGACCAGCGCCACCCCGGACGCCGTGTGGTGAGGTGAGCGAAACGGCCGCCGCCGCCAGTGATCGAGGCGGAAACCGCCGTTGAGCGATTGCACAGCGGCGGCTTCCAGCGCTTCGGCTTCGTCCATCGCCGGCAGGATGCCGGGAAAGCGGGCCGCCAGCATGGATTTGCCGGTGCCTGGCGGGCCGGAGAGAAGTGCCGAATGACCACCTGAGGCGGCGACTTCCAGCGCGCGCTTGGCTGCTGCCTGACCTTTGACGTCGGCAAAATCGGGGTAGTCGGGGGCAGCGGGTGATTCGGGGGCGGCAGGTGCGGAGAGTTCGCCCTGACCAGCGAGCCAGCCGCATACCTCCAGCAGGCTGCTGGCCGCGCGCACGTCGATGCCGCTGGCGAGCGCGGCCTCCTGGGCCGAGTGTTGCGGCAACACCAGGGTGTGATTGAGCGCGCGGGTGGCGAGCGCCATCGCCAGCGCGCCGCGCACCGGGCGCAGTTCGCCGGTCAGCGCCAGTTCGCCGGCGAATTCGGTATCGGCGAAGCGGGTGGAGGGGATCTGTCCGGATGCCGCCAGGATCGCCAGCGCGATCGGCAAGTCAAAGCGTCCGGATTCCTTGGGCAAATCGGCGGGCGCGAGGTTGACCGTGATGCGCCGCGCCGGAAACTCGAAGCGCGCGTTCTGGATCGCTGCGCGCACGCGGTCGCGTGCTTCCTTCACCTCGGTTTCAGGCAGGCCGACCAGGGTGAACGCGGGCAGGCCATTGGCCAGATGCGCCTCGACCACGACCTCGGGCGCGTCCATGCCGGTAAGCGCCCGGCTCTTGACGACGGCGACCGCCACTTATTCGGTGCGCTGCTTTTCCAGCTCGGCCAGCCGCGCCTCCAGTGCCTCGAGCTTTGCGCGCGTGCGCGCCAGCACTTCGGTCTGCACATCGAATTCTTCGCGGCTCACCATGTCCAGCTTGCCCAGCATGGCGGTGACGCCGGCCTTGAGGTTGTGCTCGATGTCTTTGGCGGGGGACTGTTTGAGGATCTCGCCCAGTTTGTTGGTCAACTCATTGAGGAAAGCGGGGGTCGCGGGTTTCATATCGGGCTCCATTAAGTGGATGAAGTGTAGCAACAGCTACCCAGCGCTGTATCGCACGAAAAATGTGCGGACTGGTTTTCTGGCGCACCGGGATAGTGCGTTGATGTAGCAGTATGGTGCGCGACATGTGGTAACTAATTGAATATATTTGATTAATTATTTGGCACGCCTTGTGCTTTTATCGGGTTGCAATATTGCACTCTTCTTACATCGGGGAATTTCAGCATGAAAAAAATCGTATCTGCACTGGTGTTGGCTGGCATGGTGGGCGCGCCTGGCGTCGTGATGGCTGAAGAAACCAGCCCGCATACCCTGAGCGCCAACCTTACTCTGACTTCGGACTATGTGTTCCGCGGTGTGTCGCAAACCCAGAATGGCCCCGCCATCCAGGGCGGCTTTGACTATGCACACGCCAGCGGTTTCTACATCGGCACCTGGGCGTCGAACGTCGACTGGGTTTCCCAGGGCTACTTGACCAACAACAGCATGGAAATCGATTTCTATGGTGGTTACAAGGGTGCGGTGGATGACTTTGGCTATGACGTCGGCATCATCACCTATTACTACCCGGGCGATGAGATCGCCGGCGCGAATGATCCGAACACAACCGAGCTCTATCTGGGTGCCAGCTGGAAATTCCTGAGCGCCAAGTACAGCTACACCGTTTCCGACCAGTTCGTCGGCTGGGGCACGGCCACTGATCCCACCGGCGAAACCCAGGGCAGCTATTACATCGAAGCCAATGCCAACTACGATCTCGGAGATGGCTGGGGCATTCTGGGTCATATTGGTTACCAGGACGTCAATGACAACGAAGATGCCTCCTACACCGACTTCAAGCTCGGCGTGAGCAAGAACGTTGGCTTCGGTACGGTCGCGCTGGCCTAC